>NZ_BAAILO010000404.1:0-7347 GCF_054589115.1 Cupriavidus sp. 8B
GAGGAGTCTTTCGCCCCATCCGGGTCGCCTTCTTTGCCTACTTTCTTGGCGAGACAAGAAAGTAGGTCGCCTCCCCGCAGGGGAGGTGAAACTGCCGTTGCTTTTGACTTTGAAGCTAATCAGTCGCAGTTGCAGTTGCAGTTTCAACCCAAAATCAAAAATCAAAAATCAAAAATGCGCCAAATACCCCCCATCCACCGCCAAAACATGCCCAGTAACATATGAAGCCGCCCCTGAAGCCAGAAAAACCACCGCCCCCGCAATCTCCTCCGGCTGCCCCCACCTCCCAAGCGCAGTCCTCTGCCGCAACCACTCGGCAACGCCAGCATCATCCACCATCGGCTGATTAGGCTCAGTAGCAAAATACCCAGGCGCAACCGCATTCACAGTCACCCCATCGCGCCCGAGATCGGCCGCCATGGCGCGCGTCAGCGCATCGAGCCCCCCCTTGGTCGCGGGATAAAGCACATCGTTGGCACGCGCCACCTGCCCCGCAATCGAGCTGACATTGACGATGCGCCCATAGCGCCCGCGCCTCATCAGCTGCGCCGCGTGGCGGCACAAGGCGTAAGGCGCCACCAGGTTGGTCTCCAGCATCTCGCGCAGGGCCGCCGCGTCCAGGTGCGTCATATTGCTGCGGTTGCGCGCGCCGGCGTTGTTGACCAGGATATCCAGGCGGCCGTGCGTGGCGTCGATGTGGGCGAAGGCGGCGCTGACCGCCGCCTCATCGGTGACGTCGAGCACCAGCGGCTCGGCGCTGCCGCCGTCTGCGGCCAGCGCGGCAACGGCGGCACGCACGCGCTCGGCGTTGCGCGCGGCGACGATGACGTGTGCGCCGGCTTGTGCCAGCCCCGCGGCAATCGCCTGGCCCAGGCCTTGCGCGCCGCCGGTGACCAGCGCCACGCGGCTTTCGAGGGAAAAAGGTAAGGTAGCCATGCGGCGACTATACCGCAGCGGGCTTAGCGGATCAGCTTGCCGGTGGACGACACGATCGACATTTCGACAAACGACGAACCCGTATGCCGCGTCGGGCTGTAGCTGATCAGGATGCCGCCGAGGTCGAAGTCGCGCAGGCTCTCCAGCGCGCCGACCAGCCGCTCGCGCGTCAGGTCCGGCCCGGCGCGGCGCAAGCCCTCCACCAGCACCTTGGCCGACATGAAGCCCTCCATGCCGGCATTGCTCGGGTCCACGCCTTGCTGCCGCGCCAGGCTGCGGTATTCGCTGGCAATGCTCATCTGGCTGGAATTCGTGCCCGGCACCACCTGCGTGATGATCAGGCCGCGCGCATCCTCGCCGAGCTCCTTGATAAAGGAATCGGCGGCGTTGTTGGACAGCGTGACGAACTGCGCCTGGCTGCCGCCGCGGCGCAGTTCCTTGATCAGGCGCGCCGCCTCGGAGCCGGAGCCGATGACCAGCACCGCTTGCGGGTTGGCCTTGTTGATGGCGGTGACACCGGCCTGGATATCGCCCATCGGGCGCGCGAACGAGGCGCTGGCGGCCGGCTGCATGCCACGCGCCTGCAGCGCGGTGCTGAAGCCTTCGAACACGTCCTGGCCAAAGCCGTCGCTGGCATAGAAGATGGCGATGCGGGTCATGCCCGAAGTGGCGAGATGGTTGATCGCGCGGGCCACCTCGTCCTGGTACTTGGCGCGCACATTGAACACGTAGCGGCTGACCGGGCGGTGCAGGGTGATGGCGCCGGTCAGCGGCGCCACCAGCGGCACCTTCTCGGCGTTGATGATGGGCAGGATGCTTTCGTTCTGCGGCGTGCCGCGCACCATGAAGAGCGCGAACACCTTGTCTTCCTGGACCAGCTTGCGCACATTGTCGGGCGTGCGCTTGGCGTCGAAGCCGTCGTCGTAGGTCACCAGCTCGATGCGCCGCCCGCCCACGCCGCCGTTGGCGTTGACCGTTTTCAGGTAGACCTGCGCCCCGGCGATCTGCTCCTTGACCGAGCCCGCCACCGGCCCGGTCACCCCCGCCGATTGCCCGATCTTGATCGTGGTCCTGGTAACCCCTTGCTCGGCCTGCGCCAGCGGCGCAAGCACACCCAGCGTGGCGGCCAGCAGGCCGCACGCGATCACTTTTGTCTTCATCTCCGACCCCTCGTTCGTTTGCGAATCTTTTGCTTTGTCATGCGCGCCACGGATGGACGCAGCGACATGCAAATTACCGCAAAGCGAGGCGATTCAGCAAATCGCTGTTGCGAAAGCGGCTCAGGAGAGCTCAGGAGGGGGAAATAGCGGGCGCTGGCCCGCCGGGGCAGGCGGCCCTCAGGCCGCCGAGCCTCGGCGCGACAACGTGACAGCCCTGCCCATCAGGGCAAGCTCAAGGGAGTACTCAGGGAAAGGCGGGGACGGCGGGATCCAGCCCGGCAAAGCGGGCTTCCGGGTGAGTCGATTGCAGCAGCGCTTCGATTTCCTCGACGCGGCCACGCGGCACGTCCACCATCAGCAGGATCTTGCCTTCCTCGATGTCCTTTTCGAAGGTCTTGTGCCGGCTGTTGGGCGCGGAGCAGCCGATCATGCTGGATGCCCAGGCGCCGAACACCGCGCCAAGCACAGCCAGCACGCCAACCAGGCCCCATTGCGGAGTGTCGCTGACGATCGGGAACATCGCCACCAGCGCACCGGCCACGATGCCGATGCCGCCGCCCACCATCAGCCCCATCTCGGCGGCATGCACGATGTCGGAAGTCTGGAACAGGTTTGCTTCATGCAGGCCGCTCATATCGGCGCCATCGCGCGCGATGAAGTGGATGTGACTGTTCTCGATGCGGGCCAGCAGCAAGTCGTCCATGGTGCGGCGGGCGCTCGCCAGATCGGGCAACAACCAGAAGATACGTTTGCGCATGACTCTCTCCTCGCTTCTGGCCATGTCAGGCCGTTTCGGACTTTCCCGGCAGCGGTGTGCATGCGGAGTCGCCTTCACGCAGCCATGCCAAGCCAGATGGTGGAGGTGGAGGTGCATCCGTATCCGCCCTGGGGACGGGTTTTTTCATTTGTACGCCAGTCGCGGAGTAAGCGCAAGGCGATGAAATCGGCATGCCAGCCGTGCATCACCTTGCGTTTCCACCTGCGTTTTTTTACGCGCGAACGATCCTCAGAAAGTGATTGGCAGGCGCAGCGTGACCTGCAGGTCCGGGGTGTCCCGCGTCAGCCCTGCGCCCACTGACAAGTTCAGCGTGTAGCGGCTGTTGAAGCGGTACGAATAGCCCACCAGCAAGGTGCCCTGGGTAATGCGCACCGAGCCCGGCACGGTCTGGCCGTTCTGCTTGGTCGGCCAGATGATGCTCTGGTCGTAGCCGATGCTGAACGACGCATGCTCGTTGAGCGACAGGCCCATGCCGAAGTTGAAGCCGAAGATATCGCCCGGCGCGATCTTGCCCAGGGATTCCTGCTGTCCGTTGAGCACGGTACGGCTGACGTTGTCCCGCGAGAAACTGTGCAGGTAGCTGAAGGTGCCGAAGAACACCGCCGGGTCGGTGGGCAGCAGCCATGTAATGCCGGGCTGCACCGCATGGAAGCCGGTGCCGGTCGGCAGCCCGAGCGGCAGGCCGGTGCCGGTGGTATTGCCCACGCAGCGGGTCACGCAATCGGTGACCACGTCGAACGGGCTCTTGCCGGTATTGGACTTGTAGCGCAGCCAGCCGATGAAGTACGGCATCTTCTCGTTGCCGTAGTTGATCTGGTAGCGCACCGTGGCTTCCACGTCGCCCAGGCCCCTTCCGCTCGCATTGAAGACGTTGTCGACCGCGGTGCCGGTGAACACTTCGCGGCTGATGGTGGAGCCGGAGCTCTGCACGTATGGCACCTTGGCCTCGATCTCGAAGCGCTTGGTGAGGCCGTAGCGAAAGGCGACCGCCTCGACGTAGGTGGAGGTCTTGACCTCGCGCACATCGATCAGGCCGATCAGGATTGCCGGAATGATCGTGTAGCCGACCAGCGCCACACGGTTGTTGGACGAATACCCGTACTGGAAGCTCGGCTCAACCACGATCTTGCCCGCGGGCGTCAGCACGCCCGGCTGGTCGAAGATCGGCGCGATCGCCGGCGGGGTGGTGGCGGACTCCGGCGGCTTGCCCACCGGCTGCTCGTCGCCGGCCTGCGCCATCTGGGTGCCACCCGGTTGCGCGCTGGCCGGTTGCGCGTCGCCCGGTTGCGCGTCGCTGGCTTGCGCCACGCCGCCCTGCGGCACGTTAGAGGTATTGGGCAAGGCTTGCGTGCCAGCCGCGCCGGCGGCCGCGGCTGCGGCATTGGTCGCGGTATCGCCCGGGGTCACGCCGGTGCCCGGCACGCGCTGGCCACCGCGCTTTCTCGCCAGCGCGTCGGCACCCAGCACACTGCGCAACTCGCGGATGGTGGCCTCTTGCTCCGCCATCGACCGTTTCATCTGCTCCAGGGTGGCGGCCTGTTCGGTCACCTCTCGCTTGAGCGCCTCCAGCTTTGCCGCGGTTGGTCCTTCGTCAGGCGGGGTCTGGCCTTGTGCCATTCCGCCAAGCAACAGCAATGTCGAGCACCCGGCCTGCCGGATGCCACGCAGCGACCCTTTCTTCATTTCGCCTTCCTCCCCCGGTCCGCGGACTGCTTCGTGCAGGAGTCCGCAACCTGCTTAACGCATACTGCCCCTCTCGTTGCACCTGCCACCTACCACCTGCCGCCTGTCCCTTGTCACTTATCGACGGCTCGCGGAATTCAGTAATGCATTGGTCAATGCCAGGCCAGACACCTGGTCGCGGAATGCCTGCAAGGTGTTTACACCCGCATTGATCGTCACCAGACTCTGGATCGACTGGTTGTTTAGCGTGTTCTGGATCACCGTGGCCGGCGAGCCGGCCAGCGCCCCGGCCGCGGCGCTATTGCCCGGCCCGTTCTGTATCAGGTTAAGCAAGCCGTTGGTTGTTACCACGGCACTACCCGCCGAGATTGCCATGGCGGGCAGGCTGGTCACCGACGCGCCCGGGCTGCCAGTCGCGCCGGCACTGGCGCCCGCGCTGCTGCTACCGCTGCTTCCACTACTGCTACCGCTGCTTCCCGTGCTGCTGCCCATGCCGGCAGTCACGGGATTGGCGGCCAGCGCATTGTTCACTGCCGTGGTCGCCGTCGCTCCGGCTCCGACAGCCACGCCCAGCGCCGCGGCCAGTCGGGAGGCTTGATCGGCGGTGATGCGGCTCACATCCGGAATATTAAGGCTGGTTGACACGACCAGGGCACCGTTAATGAACACGGCGCGTTCGATACCGAACGAAACTTGCAGGCCGGCACCCACATCGAAGCCGCCGCGCAGTTCATCCAGACGTTCCTGGGCGACGGGCTTCCAACTCGCCATGGTGCTGCGTGCCTCCGGCACGCGAGGTTCCTGGGTGGCGGACGGCCCTGCATTGCCGGCGGCATCGAACGTATCGGGCGTCGGGCGGCCGGCCGCGGCGAAGCCACCGCGCAGGTCTTCCAGCCGCTCTTGCGCAGCCGGCTTCTTCCAGCCCGCCGCATTCGCGTCGCCTTGCGCGGCAAGCAGGCGAGGTTTTCTGGCGACAGCTGCCACTTGCGCCGCGGGAAGGGAAGTGACATCGGCGGCACCCGCTGTCTCCGGCGCGGCGCGCGCGGCCACATCAGACCTGCCGCGCAATTCGTCCTGGAGCGCTTGCTCGGCCGCGGCCAGGGCAGGCATATCGGATGGCGCCTGCGCCGTGGGCGGCGTCGCCAAGCCGGAGGCATCGGGCGTGCCGAGGGCCGCCACGTCGGCGGCGACACCAGGATCTGCCTGGCGCGCGCTCGCTTGATCCTGCGATGCCGGCGTCCAGCCGGCCATGCTGCTTGATGCCGCAGCCAGGTAAGGATTGTTGGTTTCCGCCTGCACAGCCGGCGGTGCCGCAAAGCCGGCGCGGGCGGTCGCAGCGAGCTTGTCGAGCGCCTCGAGCCCCGTGCCTTCGTCAGCCCGCGCCTGCCCGGCGCAGGCAAGGCCTGCGCCAAGCAACACGACGGCAGTGGCCGAACCGGCACCACTGCGGCGATGTTGCGCGGACTTTGAGGATGTCTGGAACATGGTACGTTCCTTAGAAGTCGCTACTGCCGTGCTTAGGCATGACAGTGAAGAACAGACTATCCCGGTTGATACCCATCGAGTAAGGGCCGGTAGGCGCGACGCGCCAGTCGGCCGCGAGGTTGAAGCGGGCGGATTCCTCGCGGTTGTGAATGACAAACAGCAACTGGCTGTCCCAGATTGCCTCGAAGTGTTCACGCGAAAGCGCGCGTGTCCCGAGCGCCGGATCACCGACCAACACCCGGTTGCCGTGCACGCCCTTGACCACGACAAAATGGTGATAACCGTTCTCCACCACCAGCACAATGGCGGGAATCTGGGTTTCCTCCAGCTTGGACAGGGGCAATTCATAACCATCGGCAAGGAAGCCGCGCGACTCCAGGAAGCGCTTCATGTCCAGCAATGAAAAACCTTCCTGCCGGATCTTGGGCTGGTCGCCGTTCACATACATGTTCTGGAATACGACCTCCTCGCTGACCGGATAGCCGTATTGGTATGTCAGCAGCGTGGCCACCGCGGCCGAGCCGCAGCTGAAGTCGTACTGCTGGCGGATCGTGGTCTTGAACCGCGCCTCCTTGAGGCTGGTGACCCGCACGTTGTAGTAGCTGCCGGCCTCGCCGGGCACGAAGAGGTAGTCGGCCCACGCCACGGAGGCGCTGGCCGAAGCCAGCAACAGCGTAGCCTGCAGAAGCAGCTTGCGCAGCATCATGGCTTGAACTGGATGTTGACGATCGTGGCGTTCTGGATCAGCACATTGGAGCCCGTGTTCTGGATGACGGTGGGCAAGCCCGTGGCGCTGGCGAAAGATCCTTCGGCGATCGCGTTGGAGCCGCTCATCACGTGGCTCGCACTGTTATCCGCCACGGTGCCGCCGAGGCGCATATCGTTGACCACCAGTTCTGCGCCGCCGCGGATACCTTCCAGCTTGTCACTGGCCACCGGCTTGCTGAAACCGGCAAAGACACCGCGCTGACTGGAAACCCCTCCTGGGGGGGAAGTCAATTCCGGAGCCGCCGCGCTGGTGGGCGTGGTGGGTCCGGCATGGGCTGCCGGCAAGCCGGCGGAGGGCCCGGCGGGCTGCGGCTCCGCCAGGGCCTGCAGGCCCGGCCAGAGCAGGAATGCCGTGGACAAGGTCCCGACAGCGATGCGGACCGATTGCATGATGATGTCTCCTTCGGCCTTTTGCGTGCTGCCCCCATCCTGGCAACCCACCAAAGACGACTGGAATTCCCTCGGGCAGGCATCCCGGCGCGTAACCGCGCCGGGATGCCCGGTACTGCTTGCCATCTCGAAGCCGTGCCGGCGGCG
>NZ_BAAILO010000404.1:7502-14537 GCF_054589115.1 Cupriavidus sp. 8B
ACGAGCGAGAGACTTACCTGCCGACGGCCAGGTTGGCCTGAACCGTGACGCCCTGTTGCACCAGGGAAGCCATGCCGCTGTTCTGGTTGGCCATCATGATGCCGGCTGCGGACTGCCCGACACTGGTCATGGTGTTGGACATATTGAAGGTGCCCGCATTGAGTGCGATCGAGCCGCCAGCACCGCCAGCGCCGCCAACCGCACCATTGCCGGTGCCGCCGGTACCGCCCTGGCCAGTGCCGCCGGCGCCGCCAGCCGCGCCAACCGCACCGCTACCTGCCGTGCTGCTGCCATTGCTCGCAGAGCTGGTAGCACTGCCATTGCTGGCACTGCCGCCCGCGCCTCCAGCGCCGCCGATACTGGCTTGACTACCGCCCGCGCCGCCCGTGCCAGTAGCCGCACCAGCAGTCGAGGTCGCCGTGCCGCCGCTGCCGGCACCGCCCGCACCGCCGGTGGAGCCAGCGCCCCCGCCGGTTGCGGCCGAGGTGCCTGCTCCGCCGGCGCCACCAGTACCGCCGCCAGCGCTTCCGGCGCCGCCTGACGCGGTGACGGAACCTGCACTGCCGGCGCCACCGTTGCCGGCGTTGCCCTTGGCATGGCTGCTACCGCCGACGCCGACGCTGGCGCCGAGCGCACCGCCGCCTTCACCTTCGGCACTGCCGCCCTTGCCGCCCGAGCCGCCCTTGGCCGCCGACAATGCATTGCCACCGTCGCTCCACGCAGAGCCGCCCTTGCCGCCAACGCCGACGCTGGCGCTGAGGGCGCTGCCGCCCCTGGCCTTGGCATTGCCGCCGTCGCCAGCCCAGCCGACCGCCTTTCCGCCGTCGCCGCCGTCGCCAGCTTGAGCGCCGTGGTTAGTGGCGCTGCCATTGGTTGCGCTGCCGTTTGTGGAGTTGCCGCCATTGCCACCGTTGCCGCCCTTGCCGCCGTCGCCACCAGTGCCGCCCTTGCCGGTGCCGCCGTAGCCATTGCCGCCCTTGCCACCCTTGCCACCGTTGGCATCGCCCTCATTGCTGACGTAGTTGCCGATGTTGTGGATCTTCACGTTGCTGACGTAGCCTTCCAGCTTGGTCAAGGCAATGGCCTTGCTGCTATTGAACGAATTCTGGAAAACCTTCGAATAGCTGGAGACTTCATTCGCAGTCGGGCCGCTATTGCCACTTTGCGTCGAGTTGGCAGTGGCAGTCAGGCTATTCGAACCTGATTTGCTCTCCTGGTTGCAAGATTTGTCACTATCTCCGCACGGATTTGCCATTGCGTAACCGCTGAACCCGAAGGCCAGGACCGCAGCGGTTGCCATTAAAGTTTTGTTCATGAGAAGCTCCCAGGAGGATGTCACAGCGGCTTGACCTCTCGCTCGCGCTCGGGGGAACGACGGCTGGAGGCCCGGGTCCGGCATTCCGCCAAACCAGCCTCTCCTTGCGCATAATCAGTGCCAGGCAAAGAGCCCAATCCTGTAATCCCTTGAAATACAAGGGCTACATAGCCATCACATCAGCCTTTGCCTAGCCTCCGGACGCCGTGCGCGGGCGCCGCCGCTGTGAACCGCACACAACATGTCACACGGCTGAGACACGGCCGGACGCCCTGCGTGGCCAGGCATTCCCCGGGACCGCCGGAAATCCCCTGCTATCAGGCCTTTAGCGGGGTTCCTAAGGAAAACCCTTGGCCGCAGGCGCTGTATCGCGAGTGAAACACGCCCCACCGCCGGTGCACTGGTCGTCGCTCGCCACGGGTCTCAACCCTTCGGATGAGACTCGGGCGTTGCAGTCCGGCACGGCATGCGCAGCCCCTGGGCGCAGCGGCCTTCGCGCGCGGCAATTGCGCCGCATGTTGCCTATGCGCTGCGCGCACGCAACGCCCGAGCCACGCCGGGGTACCTGATAGCGCATAAATGGCAACATGACTAGGCTCTATGTCTGATTTAAAGTACATTAAGGCTAATTCAAACCTGTCGCCTAATCACAAGGGAAACCATGAGTGAAGCCGTCGTTCCCCTGTATCACCAGATTTACGTGGTACTACGCCAACAGATCGTGGAAGGCCGTTTTGGCCAAGGCCCCTTGCCCGGTGAAATCGATCTCGCCAAGCAGTTTCACGCCTCGCGCGTGACCATGCGGCGCGTGTTCGATCGCCTGGTGCAGGAGGGTCTGGTACGCCGTCATCGCGGCCTTGGCACCTTCGTCAACCCGCACCCGATCAAGCCGGTCACGCTCGGCGACCGGCCCGGCAGCCTGCTCGACAACATCATCGACATGGGTCAGAAGACCTCGGTCAAGGTGATCTCGATCGACGATGTGCATGCCACCCCGGAAGTCGCCGAAGCGCTTGGCCTGCAGCCGGGCGACCCGGTGGTCAAGGTGGTCCGCGTGCGCCACTACGGCAGCCGCCCGCTGTCGCACATCACCGCCTACCTGCCGGCCGACCTGGGCCGCAGCCTGAATCGCAAGGATCTCGAGCTCACGCCGATGCTGCGCCTGCTCGAGCGCTCGGGCGTGCAGCTTGGACGCGCCAGCCAGACGCTGTCGGCCCGGCTGGCCGATGTGGTGGTGGCGCCGTTGCTGGACGTGCCGGTGGGTGGCGCGCTGCTGGCGGTGCGCCGCGTGGTGCTGGACAAAGCTGGCCGCCCGGTGCAATTCCTGCTCGGCCAATACCGCCCGGACCGCTACGAGTACCGCATGGAGCTCTCCCCCGCCGGCGGCGACAGCGCCAATGTCTGGGTGGAAAGCGAAGCGCGAACGGGGCTGCGCGAGTAAGAAAAGCAAGCGATACTGCACGCTCACGATCTTCCTGGAAGGAATCCGCGATGCCTGCTCCCCGCATGGGCCGACCTCTCTCCCAAGCGCTCACACGCCCCTCGCGCCGCAAGGCAATGCGCGGGCTGCTCGGCGCCGCTGCCAGCCTTGGCTTGCTCACGCAGGCGCCGTCGGCGCGCGCCCAGGTGGCCGCCCGCAAACCCATCCGCATCCTGGTGGGGGCGCCCGCCGGTGGCACCACGGACACGCTGGCGCGCACCATCGCCCAGGAAATGTCCCGGGAGCTGGACCAGCCCGTCATGGTGGAAAACCGCCCGGGTGCCGGCGGCAATATCGCCGCCGACATGGTCGCCAAGAGCGCGCATGACGGCACCACGTTGCTGATGAGCTTCACCAGCCACACCATCAACGCCACGCTGTACAAGAAGCTGCCCTTCGACCCGGTCCAGGATTTCACGCCGATCACGCTGGTGGCCACCGTGCCGAGCGTGCTGGTTGCCACACCGAGCCTGCCCGCGAATAACATCCCGGAATTGATCCAGCTGGCCAAAAGCAAGCCCGGCAAGCTGAATTTTGCGATCGGCTCGGTGGGCTCGTCGGTGCACCTGGCCGGCGACATGTTCAAGATGATGACGGGCACCTACATCGTCAACATCCCTTACAAGGGCACCGCGCCGGCCATTACCGACCTGCTCTCGGGCCAGGTCGACCTGATGTTCGCCAGTACCTTCAACGTGCTCCCGCACGTGAGGACCGGCAAGCTCAAGGTGCTTGGCGTCACCAGCCCGACGCCGCTGCCGCAGTTCCCCGGCGTCGCGCCGATCGGCGCCACCGTCAAGGGGTTCGAGTCCAGCGCCTGGTTCGGCCTGTTCGGCCCCGCTGGCCTGCCGCCGGACGTCTTGCAGGCGCTTTACCAGGCTGCCCGCAAGGGCCTTGAGGCGCCCGGGGTACACAAGCGCCTGGAGCTGGATGGCGCGCAGCCGGTCGGCAATTCTCCAGATGCCTTTGCTGCCTTCGTGCGCAATGACATCAAGCGCTGGGCCAAGGTGGTCAAGTATTCGGGAGCCACGCCCGAATGAGGCCGCTTGCCGGGCCCGCCCACACGCCGGCCACATTGGCGCAAAAGCTGGTTGCCCGGGCTGCCGGCCTCAATACGGTCACGCCGGGCACAATCGTGACGTGCCGGGTGGATCTGGCCATGTCACACGATTCCAGCGGCCCGCGCCGGGTGGCGCCGCTGCTGCGGGAGCTGGGCGCCAAAGTGTGGGATCCGGAGCGCTACGTGGTGGTCACCGATCACTACCTGCCCGCGGCCGATCCCGAGGCCGAGGCCATCGTGCGCTTCACCCGCGACTGGGTCCGCGAGGCGCGCCTGCCTCACTTCATCGACGGCGAAGGCATCTGCCATGTGGTCTTGCCCGAGCACGGCCACGTGCTGCCGGGACGTTTCATCGTGGGCGGCGACAGCCACAGCCCCACCGGCGGCGCGTTTGGCGCTTACATGTTCGGCATCGGCGCGACCGAGATGGCGGGCGTGCTGGCCACTGGCGAGATCTGGTTGCGCGTGCCGCATACCATCCGCCTGCAATGGGACGGCAAGCTGGCCGCCGGCGTTTGCGCCAAGGACATCATGCTGTTCCTGTGCGGCCGGCTGGGGCTGGACGGCGGCCGCTACGAAGCCATCGAGTACACCGGCGAGGCCGTGACGGCGCTGCCCATGCAGGAGCGCATGACACTGACCAACATGAGCGCCGAGCTTGGCGCGCAGACCGGCTTGATCGCGCCCGACGCCACCACGCTGGCCTGGCTGGCGCAGGCCGGCGTGCCCGCCGCCACGCTCGACGCCATCGCGCTCTCCCACTGGCGCACCGAGCCCGGCGCGCCCATGCTGGCCAGCCACCGCTTCGACGCGGCCGCGCTGGCGCCGCAGGTGGCCGCGCCGCATTCGCCGGCCAACACCGGCCCTGTCGACCAGGCCGCCGGCCAGCGCGTGGACATCGCCTACCTGGGTGCCTGCACCGGCGCCAAGCTGGAAGACCTGCGCATGGCCGCCAGCGTGCTGCGCGGCCGGCGCGTGGCGCCCGGCGTCACGCTGCAGGTAGCGCCCGCCTCGCTGCGCGACCAGCGCCAGGCAGAGAGCGAGGGCACGCTGGCCATCCTGCTGGATGCCGGGGCGCAATTGCTGCCCAATGCGTGCAACGCGTGCGCGGGCTATGGCCCGTCCCGCTTCCCTGCCGACAGCCGCGCCATCGCCTCGACCGCGCGCAACTTTGCCGGCCGCATGGGCGAGAGCGGCAGCGCGGTCTGGCTGGCTTCACCGTTGACGGTTGCGGCATCCGCCGTCACCGGCTGCATCACTGACCCGCGCGGGTTGCTGCCATGAGCCCAGCCCCCATCCATCCCCTTCCGGGCGGCCGTATCTGGCGCTTTGGCGACAACGTCGATACCGACCAGATGGCGCCCGGCGCCCATATGAAGGGGGGTGTCGAAGAGATTGCCCGTCACTGCCTGGCCGGGCTGCGTCCCGAGTTTCCGGCCACGGTGCGCCCCGGCGACCTGCTGGTGGCCGGGCGCAATTTTGGCGTGGGTTCCTCGCGCGAGCAGGCGCCGCAGGCGCTGCGCCATCTCGGCCTGGCCGCCGTGATCGCGCCGTCTTTCGCCGGTCTCTTCTACCGCAATGCGATCAATCTGGGCCTGCCGGTGCTGATCTGCCCCGATGCCACGCGCCTGGTGGATGGCGGCACGGCGCGGCTCGAGCTCGAGCAGGCCTGCCTGGTGCTGCCCGATGGCAGCCGCGTGGCTTGCGAGCCGATTCCCGAATTCCTGCGTGCCCTGCTGCAGGCCGGCGGGCTGGTGCCGCACTTGAAGGCCAGGCTGGCGGCGCAGCGCTAAAGACGCCCGCGCAGCCAGCAGCGCAGCCTCAAGCCGGGCGCCCGTTGTCGCACTGGCGCAGCAAAGCCATCACTTCCTCATCGGTGGTCTGCCTGAAATCCAGGTAGAACGCGCCCACGGCGCCAAAGCTGGCTGGCACGTTCAGGCAGATCACCTCGTCGGCCGACGCGCGCAGGCTGGCCTCGCCATCGACGGAGGCAACCGGCACGGCCGCCACCACCCGCTTTGCCTGCGCCCGGCGCACGCCTTCCAGCGCGGCGCGCATGGTTGCGCCGGTCGCCACGCCATCGTCCACCACGATCACGGTGCGCCCAGCCATGGCCGGCACGGGCGCACCGCCGCGATAGCGCTGCTGCCGGCGCCCGATCTCGTCGAGCTGGCGGCCGCGCTCGGCATCGAACGCCCCGCTGTCACGCGCGCGGCGTGTCCAGGGATCATCGTTTGCCACCGTCAGCGGCGCACTGCCGGCGGCGTCGCCTTCCACCACCGCGCCCAGCGCCAGTTCCGGATAGCCGGGGGCGCCGATCTTGCGGACCAGCAAGATATCCAGGCGCCCTTCCAGGATCCGCGCCACCTCAAAGGCAACCGGCACACCGCCGCGCGGCAGCGCCAGCACCAGTGGCGTCTCGCCAGCCGCGGCGGCGCCAAAGCCGAGTTCCGCCAGGTGCCGGCCAAGAAAGATCCCGGCTTCGCGGCGATCGGCAAAGCACGGCGGCAATGGCGGGAAGCGGGACATGGCTGGCTCCTGCAGTGGGTCGGTCGGGCCGGGTCGCGGCAGGCCAGTGCCGCAGCGGTGCTTGCGCGCGCTCACGGCAACGAGGCAGCGCGGCATGCACGTGCCCTAGCCAAATATAGACCGATAAGGCTGACGAATCGAGGTGCGCAAAGGGAATCCGGAAAGGAATGCGGAATGGGGCGGGTAAGGCACCGCTCATACCCGGTCAGCGCGCCACGTGCTGCCAGCGCCTCGGCCGGCGCGCGATTGGATGCAATTGCGCAATAGTGTATTTTGCCAGGGCTGGATTTTCTTTCCGGCGCGTTTGGCTAAGATGGCCCGTACCGATGGCAGCCACACGGATCGCCATTTCACCAGCGCCAGCCACGAGGCATTACCGCATGGCGCGACAGTCAGACTCAGCGAGAACGCATATGAGCACGCATCACAAATCCACGCACGACACCCAGCGCAAGGACCAGGCCGTCACCGACTCCGGCGGCCTCGGCCTCGATATCCCCTTCGGCTCGCTGGACGCAGCGGCACTTGCCGAGCTGCCGTACACGTTCCGTCCGGTGGGCACCGCCACGCGCTACTACAACGAGTGCTTCAGCTGAGCCGCTGAATGCAGCAACGCCGCCGGTGCCCCGGGGTCGCATGACCCCGGGGCAC
>NZ_BAAILO010000404.1:14686-15083 GCF_054589115.1 Cupriavidus sp. 8B
TAAGCGGCCTGCGTCTTGCCGGCGATCTGCTCTACCTTGCCCTTGATCTCGGTGCCGGCGCGGCCGGTCACCCTCCCGGCAACTTCCTTCATCTTGCCCTTGGCTTCCTCGATACGGCCCTTCACTTGATCCTTGTTCATCGTCAGCTCCAGTTAGCGACTGGTACAGGAATGAATGCCCTCCAGCGGCGGGCGCCGGCAAGATCGCCGTGCCCGCGCCGTGTCCACATGCATGAACGGGAGAGCGCTGAGATCAGCTTAGGCAGCCGCGGGGGCTTTGCGTGTCAGGCGGCGGCTGTAAGCCCTGTAGGACGAAACCCCACGCATTTGCGAGTGAGGCGCGATTGAGGCCCGGCAGTGGGGGAGACAGAGAAAAGCGAGAGGAGAGAAAAGCGGCG
>NZ_BAAILO010000404.1:15252-17825 GCF_054589115.1 Cupriavidus sp. 8B
TCTATATCATTTTTATCAATTAAAAATAGGGCTAAAGTTTCATATTTGCGCTGCGACCGGTCCACCAGGACTGGATCAGACACGCTCCGGCACGGCCTGGCTGCCATCAGGCAAAGCTGCCGTCGCGCCGCGCTCGAGATGCGCGGGCAGCCACTCGCATAGCCCTGCCCGCGTCATCGGCCGCGCGAAGTGATATCCCTGCCCCAGGCGCACGCCCTTGCCCGCCAGCAACACGCGCTGTTCCTCGCATTCGATGCCTTCGGCCACCACCGCCAGATCCAGCGCGTGGGCAAAGTTGATGGTGACGTCGACAATCTGGCCGCTCACCTTGTCGCCAGGATCGGCCTGCACAAAGATGCGATCGAGCTTGAGGAAGTCCACCTCGAACTGCTTGAAGTAGGCCAGGCCGCAGTAGCCGGTGCCAAAGTCGTCCACCGCCAGCTTGATGCCGCGCGCCTTGGCGCGCTGGATCGCACTTCGCTGGTGCTCCACCAGCGAGACGGCATCGCGCTCGGTGATTTCCAGCACCGGGGTCACGTTGGCCCGCAGCAGCGCGAACAGCGGCGAGTCTTCGGCCCAGAAACTGGGGTCGTCGAAGTGCTCGCTGGTGATGTTGAAGGCGAGATGGAACGCGGGCGGCAACGCCAGCGGCTCGAGGTCGCGCAGGACGCGGGGGATCAGGTGCAGCGTCAACGCGACCGCCAGATGCTGTTGCTCGACGGCCGGGATGAAATGCTCCGGCTCGAGCAAGCCGCGTCGCGGGTGCGCCCAGCGCGCCAGCACTTCCACCCCCGCGCACAGCCCGCTTTCCAGATCGACCAACGGTTGGTAGTAAGGCACGAATTCGCCGTTGCGCAGCCCGCGCTGCAGCTCCGCGGCAAAGGAGCGGCGCGCCGCGCGGCGCGAATGCAGCCCCAGCACCACCAGCGCGGCGATGCCCGCGGCCAGCGGTGGCAGCACCAGGTACTTGAGGCTCTCCTGCAGCACCAGGCTGTGCGGTGCGCTCGCGATCACGGTGATCGGGTGTCCCGCCAGTGGCCGGATGTCGACAATGCCGTGCGCGCCCTGCCCGGCATCATCACGCACGACGAGGCTTGGGGTACCGGAGGGTTCGCCCCCATCGCTGCCGTTGAGCATGAACCGTGTGCCCGCCACCTCGATCTCGATATCCGGAAACCCCAGCTTGCCGGCCGACTGCACCATGTCGGCCAGGTAGCGCCCCTCCACCCAGACCAGTACGCCGCTGCCCGGGACAGTGCCGAAGAACACGGCGAGCGCCATGCTGCTGCCGCGATGGGGTTTGGCAAGGTGGTATTGCAGCCCGGGCTGCCAGTTCAGCAGTTCGCCCAGCGGCGTCGCGATCTCGCCGCGCACTGCCGAGCAATAGCGCATGCCGCGCGCCACCAGCACCACATCGCGGATATAGGCGGTGTAGGCACCCTGCTCCTGCAACTGGCGCGCCACGCTGCGGCAGGGTGCGCCCACCAGCGCGCGGTTCTGGTAGGCAATGCCAAGCGTATCGGCCAGCGCGAGCTCCAGGTTGTCACGCACCGCGGACGACATGCGCTCCACGCGCTCGCGCGCATCGTGCGCGGCCAGCATCGCGACCAGCCATAACGCCAGGCTGGCGGCAAGCAACGCCGCCAGCCTGGCGGGCCGCCGCGCCCCCGCCCGGCCCGCTTCTCCCCGCAGCCAGCGCTTCATGCGGCCGCCGGCAGGCTGAGGGTGACGACGGTGCCCTTGCCGATCTCACTGGCAAGCGTGATCTGCCCCTGATGCACCGCCACAATTTCCCGCACGATCGCCAGGCCCAGGCCATTCCCCGTTGTATCGCCCTGCCGGTTGGCCCGGTAAAAATTGTCGAACGCCATGCCCGCTTCTTCCTTCGTCATGCCGATACCCCGATCCTCGACCCTGACCGAGACCTTTTCCTGCTCTAGCGGCAGCGGCTCGACCGTGACGGTAACCTCATCTTTTCCGTCAGAATACTTCAGCGCATTTTCTATCAGGTTGCGCACCGCCTGAGTCAATTGCGCGCGGTCCGCCAGAACGTGCAGCGGCACGCCGGCATCGATCACGCGCACCCTGCCCTCTTCGGCGAACTCGCTCGCCACCGTCTCGCGCACCAGCGTGGCCACCTCCACGCGTTCACGCTCGAGCATGCCGCTGCTGCGGGCTTCGATGCGGGCCAGGTCGAGCAGGTCGGACAACAGCGCGTTGAGCTGGCCGGCACGGGCGTGGATGGCACGATAAATGCCATTGCGCCGCTCCACCGGCACCACATCGGCACTCAGCAGTTCGGCATAGCCGGCAATGCCCGCCACGGGCGCCTTGAGCTCGTGCGCGGCGGCGGAGACAAAATGGGATTTCATGCGGTCATGGCGCAGTTGCGTTGTCACGTCGCGCAGCACCAGCACCAGGCCGCCGCCGCTGGCCGCATGCACGATGCGCACCTCGTAGGCGGGCGACACCGCCATGTCGAACTCGACGATGCCGGCGAACTCCCCGGCCGGCTCGGCCCGGTCCAGCTCCGCCAGGAGCTGCTCGGCGCGGCAGGCCTGCCGCGCTGGACG
>NZ_BAAILO010000404.1:17984-63440 GCF_054589115.1 Cupriavidus sp. 8B
CCAGCAGTTCGCACAGCGCGGTATTGGTCTCGTCGATCACACGGTCGCGGCCAAACACCGCCACGCCGTCGGGCATGGCCAGGAACAGCCCACGCAAATGCTGCTTCTTCTCGGCCAGGATATCGCGCACCACGGACTCCCGGTCGGCCAGCGCGGCGAGCTGGCCCAGCGCGGTGAACTGCCGGACCTGGAAGAACATCACCAGCACGGTGACCACGCCGGCGATCACGATCCCGACGCGCAGGCGGTCGTGATAGCTGGCAAGGGCCGCATCGCTGCTGATGCCGACCAGCACCGCGAGATTGCGCCCCGGCAGGCGCTGGATGGCGTAGATGCGGCGGGTGCCATCCAGCCCGCCGGCGGCCGTGATGAGGCTGTCCGGCGCGCCGGCCAGTGCCCTGCGCAACGCCGATCCGGGCATCAGCATCTGGCCCGGCTGGCAGCTTTCCTCGCTCCAGCGCGCGCGCACCACGAAGTCGTCGGTGCCCGCCAGCAGCACGGTGCCGGAATCCCCCAGGCCCGCCTTTGCGTAGACCTGCGACAGATAGCCGGGGTCAAGCGACACCACCACCACGCCCGCGAAGCGGCCATCCTTGGCGGCCACGATGCCTCGGGACAATTGCACGGACCAGTGGCCGCTGAACCGCCCGACAAGCGGCATGCCGACATAGAGCGACGGCAGCGCACGGCTCTCGTGAACGCGGAAATACTGGCGGTCGCTCAGGTCCAGCGACTCGAAGCCCTCGCTGGTGGATGCGCGCAGCCTGCCGGCGCGGTCGAGCACGGATACCTCGAGAAAGGGCTCGACAGCAAGGTAGCCGGCTCGCTTCCATTGCGCCAGCGGCAGCGCAGGCCCGCGCTCCACCACGGCGCCACCAATGAGCGACGCGATCTGGTCGGCCTCGGCCAGCGTAAGCTCGGCGTGTTCGCCGAGCAGCCCGGCCACGCGGGCCAGGCCGGCATGCACGTGCCGCAATTCGGCCGCGCGGTCCCATAGGCCCCAGCCGGCGAGCGCGCACCAGATGCAGACCACGATGACAATGCCTGACCAGAACGGGTGCCTCGCGGAGCGATGCGCACCTGCCAATGCCTGTCGGTAGATTTCCAGCCTCATGGGAAAGCTACCAAAAAACGAATATATTGTTCATCACAGCCGTGAATCGCAGCCTTCGATACTAGTCCGCGCGTGCGTGCGCCCCGCGCACCCCCTCGGTGCTGCTGCCTGAGGGCAGCCTGCTTGCGGCAAAGCTTCACAGTATGATCTATTCGGCTGCGCCAGTCCGCTCGCACTGGCCCATCGCCCCGGGACATCCGGCATAGCCGGCCAGGTGCATCGCGAAGCGTTAGCTTCGACGGTTCAGCGATGCCTTATCATGATTGCGTGTTTTCCTGGCATTAAGTTGCGCTCTGGCAGCTTTCCGAAGAATAATGAAAACAATACGATACGTAACGCCGCAGCCTCGCCCGGCGCGCGTTGCGTCAGTTGAAGAGGCCATATGACCGATCTGCGCTTTTATTCCACCAAGACCGCTGCCGAGTTGCTTGGCGTCTCCCTGCGCACGGTCCAGCTCTGGGTCGAAAACGGCCGGCTGCCCGCGTGGAAGACCGACGGCGGACATCGCAGGATCCCGGCCGATTCGGTCGACCGCATGGTGGCCGACCAGCGCAGCCAGACCGCCGCGTCCACGACAGCGGCAGCCGCCCCGGCGGGAAGGGCGTTTCGCGTACTGCTGGTAGAAGACGACGAGCACCTGCTGCAGATTTACCGCATGGCGCTGGAAACCCTCAACCCACCGGTCGAAATACTCGAGGCCACCAACGGATACGACGGTCTGCTGCTCATTGGCAGCAGCAAACCCGACCTTGTCATCCTGGATCTGATCATGCCTGGCATCGATGGCTTTCGCCTGTGCCGGACCATCGACGCGCAGCAGGAGTTTGCCGCCACACGCATCGTCGTGGTGACTTCGCTGGACAAGCATGCGATTGCGGACCGTGGCGGCATTCCCGCGCATATCCGTGTCTTTTCCAAGCCGATCCCGATGTCCGTGCTGCAGTCGCTGGTGGTGACCTTGCAGGTCGGCCCCGGCACGCCAGCCTAGGATTTGGGCAGGCGCAATGGCGGGATTCAGCGCAGCCATTGTATATCATTTTTTTCAAATGCCTTGATGCGCAAGGTTTCATATTTGCGCGAGTCGCGTGCGATGAAGGGCTGCCCCCCACTAGCCACGCCCCCCTCCCGGAGATCCCATGTCTATCCATGAACAACACCTGCGCGAAGCCGTACGCCTGGCCCGCGCCAATCGCGCGCGCGGCGGCCGGCCCTTTGGCGCGGTGCTCGCGCTCGATGGCGAACTGGTGGCAACCGGCGTCAACGACATCGTGCACAGCTTCGATCCCACCACGCACGCCGAGATGCAAGCCATCCGCGCCGCGTGCCGCAAGCTGGGCCGGCCAAGCCTCAAGGGTGCCATAGTGTATGCCAGCGGCCATCCGTGCCCGATGTGCCTGGCCGCGTTGACCATGACAGGCGTGGCGGCGGTGTACTACGCCTTTGACAATGCCGACGCTGCGCCCTATGGGCTCTCTAGCGAGGCCGCCTACCAGGCGCTGCGCCTGCCGCTGGACCCGCCACCGCTGCCGCTCACGCGCCTGCCGGCAGGGACGACGGCGGCGGAACTGTATGGGGCGTAGGACGGACGCCATGCGCAAAAACGGGCCGCATAACCAAAGCGTACCCGTTTCTGCGTGAGCGATAAAACCTGTTCCGTACCCATTTCTGCGTGGCTTTCAGGAGGCCGGAACAGGGAGCGTACCCGTTTCTGCGTGGCGCGGAGCGCCCGGGTGCCAGCCCCAATCAGTAGGTTTTATAGGGCAGGAACTTGCCTGACATCTCGATCTTCACGCGATCGCCATTCGGATCGGCCTCGCGCTGCAGGTCCATGCGGAAATCGATCGCGCTCATGATGCCGTCGCCAAACTCTTCGTGGATCAGCGCCTTGAAGGTCGTCCCGTAGATGCTGACCAGCTCGTGGAAGCGGTAGATCAGTGGATCGGTTGGCACGGAAGTGGGCAGCGAGCCCTTGTAAGGCACGGCACGCAGCCACGGCTCGGCCTGCGGCGGCAAGCCGAAGATTTCCATCACGGCCTGCGCGCCGGGCGCGTCGAAGGCCATCTGGCCCAGGCACGCGGCGGTCGTCCACTCCTTGCTCTTGCCTACCTTCTCGGCCACATCCGCCCAGCGAATGCCTTGGGTGACCTTGGCTTCGATGATCAGGTCGGTTACATCGCTGCGGTTCATTTGCGCTCCTCTGGATCCGGGTTCAGGGTGGGGGTGGCGGCTGCCGCGGCGTGGCGGCATATGCGCCGCGATGTCAGGGAAGCCCGTCCAACCGGGTGCAAGCCGCGGTGCGCGCGTTGTCGTATCGCGCCAGCGCGGCAAATGAGGTAGCACCCGGCACGAGGGCCTGCAGCGCCAACACGACAAGAAGGATCGGCATCACACCTCCGGCAGGTTCGTGCGCACCACATGGGGACTCGGTACCGGCACCACGCGTGCCGGCGTGGATCGTTGCGCGCATAGCCAGCATGACAATGCGCGCGCTCCCGTGACAAAGCGCTCCGCGCAAGGTTCGTGCCACTGCGCGGAACGCTGCGCCAGATGGTGCGTGCGAGCGCAGGCGCCGCACACAGGCGCACCAAGGCCGTCGCGACGCACGCACTGCCGCGGTGAATCACGCCGCGCTTGCGCACCCATCACCGCGCTCGCGCCCCCAAGCGGTGCAGCGCGGCGCATGGAATCCCGCCGCACGCGCCGGGCGTTGCGGCATGGCGCACATGGCGCACGTGGCACAGCCATTGCTTGCATACAAGATCGCATACAAGCAGCGGCCCGAGACCAACGAATTCCCGGAGAAATGCCATGACCAAGCTTTGCGACGAGACGCTGGCGCACTACGCCCGCAGCGCGCTCAAGCTGCACGGGCTGGAGCTGCCCAAGGACGCCGAGGCGCGCGTGATCGAACAATTCCTGCGCGTCGCCGCGGTGGCGGCGCCCATGCTGGCGCACCCGCTGGACGCCCATGACGAGCCGGCTCCGGTGTACCGGCCATGAGGGCGCACGATCCCTTGTTCGAATCCGCGCTGGCGATCCGCAGCGACATCGACACCGGCGCGCGCAGCGCGCTGGATGTGGCCACCGCCACGCTCGCGCGCATCGAGGCCTGCGACCCGCTGCTGCACGCCTTCACGGCCGTGACGCGCGAGCGCGCGCTGGCCGAGGCGCGCCGCATCGATGCTTTGCGCGCCCAGGGCGCGCGGCTGCCCCCGCTGGCCGGCGTGCCCTACGCCGTGAAGAACCTGTTCGACGTGGCGGACCTCACCACGCTGGCGGGCTCTCGCGTGCTGGCCGGCGCCGCACCGGCCCGGCGCGACGCGACGCTGGTTTCGCGCATGCGCGAGGCGGGCGCGGTCCTGGTGGGCGCGCTCAACATGGATGAGTTCGCCTACGGCTTCACCACCGAGAACGCGCATCGCGGCACCTGCCGCAATCCGCACGATCTGGCGCGGGTGGCGGGCGGCTCCTCAGGCGGCAGCGCGGCGGCGGTGGCCGCTGGCCTGGTGCCGCTGTCGCTCGGCTCGGACACCAATGGCTCGATCCGCGTGCCGGCGGCGCTCACCGGCATCTTCGGCCTCAAGCCCACCTATGGGCGGCTGTCCCGGCGCGGCAGCTATCCGTTCGTGCACAGCCTGGACCACGTCGGCCCCTTCGCGCGCTCGGTGGCGGACCTGGCGGCGGCCTACGATGTGCTGCAGTTCGCCGACACGCGGGATCCGGCCTGTGCGCGCCGCCCGCTCGAAGCGGTCAGCGGGCAGGCGCCGATGCGCGTGCGCGCGGCACGCCTGGGCGGCTACTTCGATGACATGGCCGGCGCCGACGCCCGCGCCGCCGCGCAGCGCGTGGCCGATGCGCTCGAAGCCACGGGCGTGATCCATCTGCCGGGCGCGGCAGCCGCGCGCTCGGCCGCCTTCGTCATCACCGGCACCGAGGGCGGGCACCTGCACCGCGAGCATCTGCGGCACCAGTACGCGCAGATGGAGCCGCTCTCGCGCGACCGCCTGGCCGCCGGGCTGGTGCTGCCGGCCGCGTGGTATGTGCGCGCGCAGCAGGTGCGCGCGGCCTTTCGCCAGGAACTGCTCGACGCCTTCACGCGCACCGAGCTGCTGATCGCCCCGGCCACGCCGGTGGCAGCACCGCTGGCCGGGCAAGAAGGCATCGAGATCAACGGCCAGGTGCTGCCGGCGCGCGCCAGCCTGGGCCTGCTGACCCAGCCCGTCTCGTGCATCGGCCTGCCGGTGCTGACGGTGCCGCTGGCCGGCCCCGACGGCTTGCCGCTAGGCGTGCAGCTGATCGCGCCGCCGTGGCGCGAGGACCTGGCCTTTGCGGCCGCCCAGGCGCTGGAGGCCATGGGTGTGGCGGCATGCCCGCGGCCATCCGCCTTGCTCGCGCAGGCCGCAGCATGAGCGGCGCCGAGGTCCGTGTCGTCTCACGCGCCGAAGCGGTCTATGCGCAACTGCGCGACGACATCTTCGAGTTCCGGATGCTGCCCGGCGACCGCTTCACCGAAGGCGAGATCGCCCTGCGCCTGGGCGTGTCGCGCACGCCGGTGCGCGAGGCGCTGCTGCGGCTGCAATCCGACGCGCTGGTGCAGGTGTATTTCCGCAGCGGCTGGGAGGTGGTGCCGCTGGATTTCACCCGTTTCGACGAGCTCTACGAGCTGCGCAAGCTGATCGAGGTCAACGCCGTGCGCATGTTGTGCACGCACGCCACGCCCACGGTGGATCACGGCGCGCTGGCCCAGCTCGCGCAGTTCTGGCAGGTGCCGCAGGACGCACGCCTGGACGATGGGCGCCTGGTGGCGCAACACGATGAGGCCTTTCACGCCGCGCTGGTGGCAGCGGCCGGCAATCGCGAAATCGCCAGCGTCCACCGGCAGGTCACCGAGCGCATCCGCATCATCCGCCGGCTCGATTTCACGTACGCCGCGCGCGTGACCGCCACCTACGACGAGCACGCCGCCATCCTGCGCGAGATCCAGCGCCAGCGCGCGGAGCAGGCCGTGCTGCTGCTGTCCAGCCATATTGAAGAAAGCCGCGCCGAAGTGCGCAAGATCACGCTGCACCGCTTGCAGACGATACGCACCGACGGCGCGCGCGCACGCGCCTGACGTGCACCGCGATGGCACCACGCAGGCACGGCGCTCACCTGCCGCGCCTTATCGCGCCTGATCCCACCATGGCGCGCCCGCATGCGCCGGCACGCGGGCGTGCACGGGCAGTGGCACAGAGCTTGCGTCTTTGATCTTGTGTACCGGCTTGCATACAAGATGCAGCGAACCTCCCCGCCCGCGCTTCGCGCTCCCCGGCGTCTGCGGATTTTGTCCCTCCACTCCTTTCGTCGCGAGATCACCATGACCGATTCACGCTTCAACCCACGCCGCCGCCTCGCCCTGCGCCAGGGCCTTGCCGCCGGCGCGATGCTGGCCGCGCCTGCCATCGTGCGTGCGCAAACGCAGAAGATCCGCCTGGGCTTCTGGCCGATCGCCGGCGGCATCCCGCTGTACGCGGGCATCGAGACGGGGCTGTTCAAGCAAGCCGGCCTGGAGGTGGAAGCCGTGAAATTCGCCAGCGCGCAGCAAGTGGTGGAAGCCATGATCGCCGGGCGCATCGAGGGCTCGGCCAACGGCACGGCTTCCGCGGCGCTGGGGCTGGGCGAGATCACCTCGCCCGGCCTGTGCAAGATCTTTGCCGCCAACCCGTCCAACGCCACGCTGCTGCTCGATGAGATACTGGTGGCCAAGGACAGCCCCTTCAAGACCCTGGCTGATCTCAAAGGCAAGCGCATCGGCTGCGGCCCCGGCATCCAGAACGTGACGCTGGCCAGGGTGATCTTCGAGAAGAACGGCTACGCCGACGTCAAACCCGTCGAGTTGCCGGTAGGCCAGCACGTGGCCGCACTTGCCGCGGGCCAGCTCGACGCGGTCTATACGCTGGAGCCCACCGGCACCGTGGGCCGGCTCAACGGCACCTGCCGCGCGCTGGAGTACGGCGTGATCTCGCGCTATGTGCTGGGCAACGCCGGCCTGCCCTGGTTTGGCGGCTCGGCCTCGCTGACCTCGGCCTTCCTGTCATCCAACCCGGAGTTGTCGAAGCGCTTTATCGCCGCCTACGGCCACGCCATCGACATGGTGCGCAAGGATCCGGTCAAGGTGCGCCCCTTCCTGAAGGGCTACACCAGCATCGACGACCAGCTTGCCAAGGAAGTGCCGCTGCCCGGCTTCACGCTCTACAACGAGTTCAAGCCGGCCGATATCGAGGCCTTCCAGAAGTTCTTCGACGTCTTCCACGACCGCAAGCTGTTTGCCCGCCGGGTGCCGGTGGCGGACATGCTCTACCGGGGCTGACATGCGTGCTTCCCACCTGGCGCCGCGGCTGCTGCCGCTGATCGGCCCGCTGGCGCTGCTGGCGCTGTGGCAGGCCGCGGTCTCGGCCAAATGGGCCAACCCGGTGCTGCTGCCATCGCCGGCAGCCACGCTCGGCGTGCTGTTCGGCAGTTTTGCCGACGGCTCCATCAACACAGACCTGCTGGCCACTGTGTCACGCACCTTCTACGCGTTTGCGATCGCCGCGGTGATCGGCGTGCCGCTGGGCGTGGCGCTGGGCAGCTCGGTCCCGGCCTATCGCAGCGTGGAGTTCCTGATCGACTTCTTCCGCTCCACGCCGTCATCCGCGCTGATCCCGCTGTTCATGCTGCTGTTCGGCCTGTCGGATGCGAACAAGATTGCCATTGCCGCGTTCGCCGCGGTGCTGCTGATCCTGTTCAACAGCGCTTACGGCGTGATGAACGCCAAGAAGACGCGCGTGCTGGCGGTGCAGGCCATGGGCGTGTCCAGGTGGCACGTGTTCAAGGACGTGCTGCTGATGGAGAGCCTGCCGCAGACCTTCGTCGGGCTGCGCACCGGGGTGTCGATGTCGCTGGTGATCGTGATCGTGGCGGAGATGTTCATCGGCTCGGACACGGGCCTTGGCCACCGCATCATCGACGCGCAGCAGGTCTTCAACATCCGCAGCATGTACGCCGCCATCCTGGTCACCGGCGCGCTCGGCTATGTGCTCAACCTGGCCTTCTTCATGCTGGAGAAGCGCTTTGTCCACTGGAGCGGCAAATGAGAGTCCTGCAATCGGGTGCCGGCGTGGCCGACGCGCCGCCGCCGTCGCCGCTGGTGGCCGCACCGGCTAGGCGCGAGGTCCATGTCACCATCCGCGGCCTGTCCAAGGCCTTCGGCGGCGTGCCGCTGTACCAGCATCTCGACCTGGACCTGCCGCGCGGCAAGATCGTCTCGATCTTCGGGCCCAATGGCTGCGGCAAGTCGACGCTGATCAACATGGTGGCGGGCCTGCTGCCGTTCGACCGGGGCGAGGTGCTGTTCGACGGCAAGACGCTGCGCCAGACCGTGATCGGCTACGTCTTCCAGAACTACCGCGACGCCCTGCTGCCGTGGATCAGCGCGCGCGACAATGTGGCCTACCCGCTGCGCCGCAAGGGCATGCCGGAGGCGCAGGTCAAGGCGCGCACCGAGGAGCTGCTGCGCACCTTCGACGTACGCTTTGACGTCAACCGCTTTCCCTATGAGCTCTCGGGCGGGCAGCAGCAACTGATCTGCATCATGCGCGCGCTGGCGCCGCGGCCCGAGGTGCTGTTCCTCGACGAACCCTTTTCTGCGTTGGATTTCGAGACCACCCTGTTCATCCGCGACAAGCTCCAGGAGGTGCAACTGGCCGAGGGCACCACCATGGTGATCGTCTCCCACGATCTGGAGGACGCCGTCTTCCTGGCCGACCGCATCCTGCTGCTGACGCGCCGGCCCACGCGCGTGGCCGAGGCGATCGACTTCGACATGCCGCGCCCGCGCGATGCGCAGGCGGTGGCCGATCCGCGCTTCATCGCCACCCGCGCGCATGCGCTGGCGGTGTTCCAGCGCGAGGTGCGGGCACGCTGAGGCGCGTGTCGACGGGCCGCTGCAGGGGCAAATCCTTGCGAGAGTTATTTCCGATGTAACGCCACATTACGGGACCGGCCACGGTCCCGTTTTCTTTTTGAGGCTGCGGCCGGCCCCGCGGCACCACCCGTGCGCCCAATGCCGGCAAGGCCTGGAGGGTCGCGTGCGAGGGCTCGGAGAGCCTCTCCGAAGGTGACGCCGAGGCCGTTGAAAGTGTGATTGCGCCTTACAAGTGCAAGCACACCGGCGCGGGCCCGATGGCTACAGTGAAGCCATGTTCAACGCGAAGCCAGTCACGGAGTCCCCAACATGAAACGCGCCATCGCCCTGGTTGTCCTGCTCTCCTCCGCAGCGGCCCTGTTGTCCGCCTGCATCGTGGTGCCCCCGCGTGGCGGCCCGCCGCCGTACCGTTACCACGACCGCTATTGAGCGGCCGCCGGCAAGACGCACGCGCCGCCCCCGAATCCAATGCATCGCTCGCCCCCTGGAGTTGAACCATGAAACGCCAACTGCTGCTCGCCCTCACTACCCTTGCCGCTGGCGCCGCGCTTGGCCTGATCTCGCCGGCCCAGGCCCAGGCCTATCCCCCGGGCTACCACGGCACCCCGCATATGCGCCCGGCGCCGCCCCCGCCGCGCTATGAGCCGCGCCCGCCGGGCCGCCCTGGCCAGGCATGGGTACCGGGACACTGGAACGCCCACGGCGGCAGCTATGCCTGGCGCGGCGGCTACTGGCAACGCGAACGCCCGGGCCACCGCTATGTGCCCGAGCGCTGGGTGCAAGGCCCGCATGGCGGCTGGGTGATGCGGCCCGGCTACTGGACCCGCTAAGCCGATCCTCCGCGGCAAGCATGCCACGCACGCCGTCCCTGCCTCGCGCAGGGACGGCGTTTTTTTTGCGTGCCTGGCTGGCGCGCCCGGCACGCTACAGCAGCCGGCCATCGAGTGTGTGCTAGCCAACAGTCCCCCTCGTGGCCCGGCATTACAGTCACCTCACTACCCGTCACCCGGCTCGCCGCTAGCGCGAGCCAGGCTTCGTGCTGCGTGAAGGAGACATGCCATGGCAGACGACAAGCAGATCGTACCGGTCATCCTGTGTGGCGGCGCTGGCTCCAGGCTGTGGCCATTGTCCCGTGACGGCTATCCCAAGCAGTTCCTGCGCCTGCTCGGACAGGACTCGCTGCTGCAAGACACCCTGCTGCGGGTGCGGGAGATTCCTGGTGCGCAAGACCCCATCCTGGTCAGCAATGAAGCGCACCGTTTCGTGGTGGCCGAACAGGCGCGGGAGGCGGGCTGCGCACTGTCCGCCATCGTGCTCGAGCCGCATCCGCGCAATACCGCGCCCGCCGCCGCCGTGGCTGCGCTGCAGGCGCGCAGCGGCGGTGCCGACCCGGTGCTGCTGGTGCTGCCCTCCGATCACCTGATCGGCGACCGCGCCGCCTTCACCCAGACCGTGTGCCAGGCCAGCGCCGTGGCCGCGACCGGGGTGGTGGTGACGCTGGGCGTGGTGCCCACGTTTGCCGCCACCGGCTACGGCTATATCAAGGCGGTGCCCAGCAATACGGCCGACTTGCTGTCGGTCACGCGCTTCGTCGAAAAGCCCTCGCTGGAAATGGCCACCGGCTACCTGCAGGAAGGCAACTGCTTCTGGAACAGCGGCATCTTCCTGTTGCGCGCCTCCGCCTATCTCGCCGCGCTGGAACGGTTCGCGCCGGACATCCTGCTGGCCGCGCAAGAAGCGATGGTGCGCGGCCACCGCGACCTGGACTTCTTCCGGCTCGACGCCGACGCCTTCGCCGCCTGCCGCTCCGACTCGATCGACTACGCCGTCATGGAACACCTGCGCGACGCGCAAATGGCGCCGCTCTGCGCCGACTGGAGCGACGTGGGCTCCTGGGACGCGGTGTGGAAAGCCGCCGGGAAAACCGCCGATGGCAACGTGGCCATCGGCGACGTGGTCACGCACCACGCGCAGGGCTGCCTCGCCCACGCCTCGCACCGGATGGTGGCGATCGCCGGCCTGGACGACGTGATGGTGGTGGAAACGCCGGATGTGGTGCTGGTGGTCCACAAGGATCACTGCCAGGACGTCAAGCAACTGGTGGAGGCGGTGCGCGCCCAGGGCCGCCCCGAGGCCACCCAGCATCGCAAGGTATACCGGCCCTGGGGCACCTACGACGCCGTGGACCACGGCACGCGCTACCAGGTCAAGCGCATCACGGTCAAACCCGGCGCCAAGCTTTCGCTGCAACTGCATCACCACCGTGCCGAGCACTGGGTGGTGGTTTCCGGCACGGCGCGCGTGCGCCGCGGCGACCTCGAGTACCTGCTGACCGAAGACCAATCCACCTATATCCCGATCGGCGAGGCGCACAGCCTTGAAAACCCCGGCCGGATCCCGCTCGAACTGATCGAGATCCAGTCCGGCTCCTACCTTGGCGAAGACGACATCATCCGGATGGCAGATATCTATGGGCGCGCATGAGTTCGAACGCCTTGGCCGGCTCGCGACCAGCGAGCTGCAACCCCAAGCCTGCGGCGACACCGGCAGCGGCGGGGCGCAACGCCCGCGCCGCGCGCTGATCACCGGCATCACCGGGCAGGACGGCGCCTACCTGTGCGAACTGCTGATCGCCAAAGGCTACGAGGTACACGGCATCAAGCGCCGCAGTTCGTTGTTCAATACCGAGCGCATCGACCACCTGTACCAGGACCCGCAAGCGCCCAGGCGCAGCCTGATCCTGCACCATGGGGACATGACCGACACCGCCAGCCTGGTGCGCGTGGTGCAGCAATCGCAACCCGACGAGATCTA
Organism: Cupriavidus sp. 8B; assembly: GCF_054589115.1. Classification (NCBI taxonomy): domain Bacteria; kingdom Pseudomonadati; phylum Pseudomonadota; class Betaproteobacteria; order Burkholderiales; family Burkholderiaceae; genus Cupriavidus; species Cupriavidus sp. 8B. The sequence goes on from NZ_BAAILO010000404.1 coordinate 29,858, forward strand.
CAACCTGGCGGCGCAAAGCCATGTGCAGGTGTCGTTCGAGCAGCCTGAATACACTGCCAACACGGATGCACTGGGCACGCTGCGCCTGCTCGAAGCCGTGCGCATTCTCGGCCTGGAGAAGCAAACCCGCTTCTACCAGGCGTCCACCTCCGAGCTGTACGGCCTGGTGCAGGAAACACCGCAAAAGGAGACCACGCCGTTCTACCCGCGCAGCCCCTATGCAGCCGCCAAGCTGTACGCCTACTGGATCACGGTGAACTATCGCGAGGCCTACGGCATGTATGCCTGCAACGGCATCCTGTTCAATCACGAGAGCCCGGTGCGCGGCGAGACCTTCGTCACGCGCAAGATCACGCGGGCGATCGCGCGCATCGCACTGGGGCTCCAGGACACGCTCTATCTCGGCAATCTGTCGGCCCTGCGTGACTGGGGCCACGCGCGCGACTACGTGCAAATGCAGTGGCTGATGCTGCAGCAGGACAAGCCCGAGGACTACGTGATCGCCAGCGGCGAGCAGCATAGCGTGCGCGAGTTCGTGCAGTTGGCCGCCCAGGAGCTCGGCATCACGGTGCGCTTCGAGGGCGAAGGCGTCGATGAGGTTGGCGTGGTGGCGCGCGTCGATGCCGCCACCGGCCCGGTGGTGGCGCGTTGCAAGGTAGGCGACGTGATCGTGCGGGTGGATGCGCGTTACTTCCGGCCCACCGAAGTCGAGACCTTGCTGGGCGACGCCAGCAAGGCGCGCGAGCGTCTTGGCTGGTCGCCGCGCACGCATTTTGCGGCGTTGGTGCGGGAGATGGTGGAGGCTGACTTCGCCGCGGCGCGGCGCGATGCGTTCGTCAAGCTGGCCGGGTTCCGGGCTTACGACCATCATGAGTGAAGCCGGCAACGCGGTGTCAAGACATCCCGCGCCAGGTTCCACTCCCGCGCGGCGAGCCCCTGTGTTCGTGGCGGGCCACCGCGGCATGGTTGGCTCGGCCATCGTGCGCGCGCTGGAGGCAAGCGGGCAGGCCGACGTCATCACGCGCAGCCACGCCGAGCTCGACCTCACCGACCAGCAGCAGGTGCGTGCGTTCTTTGCCACCCAGGGCATCGACACGGTCTACCTGGCAGCCGCCCGGGTCGGCGGCATCCACGCCAACCACACCTATCCCGCCGAGTTCATCCAGCAGAACCTTATGATCGCGGCCAACGTCATCCACGAGGCCTGGCGCGCGGGCGTGAAGCGCCTGCTGTTCCTCGGCTCCAGCTGCATCTATCCGAAGTTCGCGCCGCAGCCCATTGGCGAGGCCGCGCTGCTCACCGGGCCGCTCGAGCCCACCAACGCGCCCTACGCCCTGGCCAAGATTGCCGGCATTGCCCTGTGCGAGAGCTACAACCGCCAGTACGGCACCGACTACCGCTGCGTGATGCCGACCAACCTCTACGGCCCGGGCGACAACTATCACCCCGACAACAGCCACGTGATACCAGGCCTGCTGCGGCGCTTCCACGAGGCCGGCATGGCACACGCCCAGCACGTGCCGGTGTGGGGTAGCGGCACGCCGCTGCGCGAGTTCCTCTACGCGGACGACCTGGCCGCGGCATGCCTGCATGTGATGGCGCTGCCCGAGGACGTGTACCGCCAGACCGCGCCGGCCGGATTCCTGAACGTGGGCAGCAGCGAGGAAGTCAGCATCCGCGAACTGGCGGTGCTGGTGGCGCTGACCGTGGGCTTTCGCGGCGACGTGGTCTTCGACAGCGGCAAGCCCGACGGCACGCCGCGCAAGCGGCTCGACTGCACGGCCCTTGCCGCCACCGGCTGGCAGCCGGCCGTGGCGTTGCGCGACGGCCTGCGGCTGGCCTACCTGGACGCATTGCAAAGCGGGAGGCTGGCGCATGGCACAGCGCCGGCACAACCCGTGGAGGCCTGACATGAAACCCCTGCTCCGCCATGCCGACAAGCGCGCACGGCCCCAGGCCGCTGCGCCCACGGCGTCGGCTACCTCCTCGCCAGCGCGTCCCGGCGTGCTCTGGCCCGGCCAGGTCGTCTTTCCCACGGGCAGCGCTGATGCGGGCCTGTGGCGGCGCTGCCTGCAGCAGATGAGAGCCATCTCGCTCAGTCCCGGCGCGCTGGTGGTGTTGGCGGGCCAGAGCCGGCTGGAGAACTGGGCCATGCTGCTGGCCAGCATGGCCCTGGGCCGGCGGCGCGCGGCATTCTTCCACGGCGCCGCCTTTGCGAGCGTTCCCGGCCGCCTGGGCGCGCTGGCAGATGCGGTATTGCTGCGCCGTTGCCAGGGCGTCTTCGTGGGCAGCGAGCGCGGCTGCGCGCGCGCCATTGCCGCCGATGTCCCACCGCGCAAGATCTTTGCCTGCCGCCCGCCTGCCGTGCTGCCGGACGGCTTCAATGCCGCCGCCGAACTGCGCGAGCGGGTCGAGCACGCACCGCCGCCGCATGCGCCGCATTTCCTGCATGTTGGCACCCTCGCGCACGATCCGGCCCTGGTACTGCTGCTCTACGCGTTTGCCGGCGCGCGGCAGGCGTGGCCGGCGGCCACGTTGGCGCTGGTGGGCACCGGCCACGCCTATGGCCGCCTGCGCACCATGGCCGACGCGCTCGGACTGGGGGCATCGGTCCGCTTCCTGGGTGCGATGGCGCCGGCGGACTATGCCGTGGAGTACCGCAAGGCGAGCTGCCTGGTACTGCCCGATGCCGCGCTGCGCTGGCATCCGCTGGTGCGCGAGGCACTGAGCTACGGCTGCCCGGTGGTGGTGAGCGTGAACAACGACGACGCCGGCGAACTGATACGCGACGGCGTCACCGGCTTGTACTTCAAGGCGGGAGACGCCGGTGCGCTGGCCAGGTGCCTGACGCAGGTACCCACGCGTTTTGCCGATGCCGCCGCCACCGCCGCGCGCTGCCAGGCCGCCGCGCTGGAGGACTCCCCCGCCTCCGCGGGCAGGGCCATGGCCGCCGGCTGCGTGCGGATCATGGCCGCGGACTAGGCGCGCGCCAGCATGTGCCGCCACGCCCCCCGCGCGCCGCGCAGGGCGTGACGGCTTCGTACCCCCAGACAAAGCATCGACGCCACTGACGCTACCGTTGCCATGAAGATACTCATGTACTGCCTCAACTATGCGCCCGAGCTGACCGGCATCGGCAAGTACACCTGCGAGCAGGCCGAGTGGCTGGCCGCACGCGGCCATGAGGTACGGGTGGTCACGGCGCCGCCGTACTATCCGGCGTGGCGCGTGGGCGAGGGCTATCGCGCCTGGCAATACAGCCGCGAGCGGCGGCGCTGGGTAGAAGTGTATCGCGCGCCGCTGTGGGTGCCGCGCAAGCCAACCGGCGTCACGCGGCTGCTGCACCTGGCGAGCTTTGCCGTATCCAGCCTGCCCAGCCTGATGGCCCAGTTGCGCTGGCGCCCGGATGTGCTGTTCGTGGTGGAGCCCCCCCTGATGTGCGCGCCGGCCGCCCTGCTGTTCGCGCACTGGTGCGGCTGCAAGACCTGGCTGCATGTGCAGGACTACGAGGTCGACGCGGCCTTTGCGCTGGGGCTGCTGCGCCGGCCCTGGCTGCGCCACCTGGCGCAGCACATCGAGCATCAGCTGATGGCGCGCTTTGACCGGGTCTCATCGATCTCGCAGGCCATGGTCTCGCTGGCGCGCGGCAAGGGCACGCAGCCCGAGCGCGCGGCCTTGCTGCCCAACTGGGTCAACCTGCGCGAAATCGGCGCCGGCAGCGCCACGCTGGCGCGGCGTGCGCTGGGCATTCCGGCCAATGCCGTGGTGGCGCTGTACTCGGGCAATATGGGCGCCAAGCAGGGGCTCGATGTCATGGCCGACGCAGCCCGCCTGCTGCATGGCCATGAACGCCTGCTCTTCATCTTCTGCGGCGACGGCGCCGGGCGCCCGGCACTGGAGGCCGCCTGCGCCGGGCTGCCACAGGTGCGTTTCCTGCCCTTGCAGCCCGCCGACATGTTTGCATCGCTGCTGGCCGCCGCCGACATTCACCTGCTGCCGCAGCGCGCCGGCGCTGCCGACCTGGTCATGCCCTCGAAGCTGACCGGCATGCTGGCCAGCGCCCGCCCGGTGGTTGCCACCGCGCAGCCGGACACGGAACTTGGCCGCGTGGTCGCGCAATGCGGCGTGCTGGTGCCGCCGGGCGACGCGGCGGCGCTGGCCGGTGCCATCGACATGCTGGCGGCCCGGCCCGCGCTGCGCTCGCACCTTGGTGACGCCGGGCGCCGGTGGGCCGAGCAGTACCTGGACCGCGACATGGTGCTGGGGGAACTGGAGAAGGCACTATTTGCGCTGGTCAGGCGGCAGCCTGCCGGTGCGCCTACGACCGCCGGGGTTGGTGGAGAGTGATTTGGTGGGGCGTTTTAGGGCTCTTAGCTGTTGGTGCAGGCTGGCGTCCCCAAGCACCCAACCTCATACCCAAAAAAACTCTCACGCATCCACCGATACGCGGTCTTGCACCGAAGCCGCCGCCAACACACCAAGATAGATACGCTCGTACTGGTCGATGGCCTTCTCCGCGGAGAAGTTCTTGGCCCACCCTATCGAGCGCGCGGCCACTTCGGCGCGCCGCGCCTGCGGCCATGCGAGCATCCCGGCCAGCGCCTGCGCGCCGCGTAGCGCCCAACCGTCCATGTCACCGCTAGCCATCGGCTCGAGCAACTGCACCTGGTTGCCACTGATCTCGGTCATCGGCGCGCGGTTGGTGGTCAGCACCGGCGCGCCGCATGCCATGGCTTCGATGATGGGCCAGCCAAAGCCTTCTTCCAGGCTGGGAAACAGCATCACGGCGGCTAGCGAATAGGCTGCCTGCACCGCCTCGGTGGGCAGCCTCGTCAGGAAGCGCACGCTGCCGCCGAGGGCAGCCGCCCGCTCGCCCTGCTCGCGCATTTGCGCGGTGGGATCGCCACCGATCATCCACAGCGCCCGGGGCTCGCGGCACTGGCGGCAATAGGCGAGGTAAAGCGCCAGCACGCCTTCGCGGTTCTTGTACCACTGGTTGCCGCCGATATGCACCAGCATGCCTTGCGGATCGGCCGGCACGCCGGCGCGCTGCAGGCAGGCCAGCGCCTCGGTGGTGCCCATCCTGTGGAACGGATAGTTCATCCCGTTGTAGACCACCCACGCCGCCTCGGGCGCGCACGGATGCAGCCGCCGCAGGTCGCGCATGGTCTTGTTGGAGACCGCGATAAACGCCTTTCCCTGCAACAGGCCCCAACGGATCAGCGACTGATAGGTGTGCCCGCTGGGCGAGAGGCCGTGCTCCGGGAACTCGCCGGCGAGCGTGCGCAGGGCAATGAAATCATGGCAATGCACCACGTGCGGACGATGGCGCAGCAGGGGCATCCAGATGCCCAGCGCATGATCGGCCAGCACCAGCAAGGTGTCCTTGTCGACTTTGCGCAGGCGCCATAGCGCAAGGATCGGGAACAGGATGTACTGGTCGATGTAGCCCAGCCATTTGCGCAGCCCGCCCCGGGCCGGCAGGCGCCACATCACGGCCGCGGGTGTCCATAGGTCGGCCTGGTGGCCGCGTGCGCGCATGCCGTCGACGATCATCGCGGCAAAGCGGTCCATGCTGTGGCTGCCAAAAAAGGCGGGGTGACCCAATAAGATGATCTTCATGGTTGTTGGAAGGTGTGCGGATAGCCGGTCGCTGCCGCGTAGTTTTTTTATGACGTGACTTCGTCATGCCGCTCCCAGGAGGGCTTAGCCGGGGTGATACAAGCGTTGGCTCGCCTGCCGCGTGGCCGCCAGCGTAATGCCGGCAAACACGAAGCCAAGCACATTGGCTGTCAGTTGCCCGACCACCGGCCAGGAGGTCAGCCCGAAGATGGCAATGGTCCACATCAGGATAAGAAAGCAGTTGCCGGTGCGCTTGGCCACGCGCAACGCGCGCCACATGCCGTTGCAGAAGATCAGCACCTTGAGCAAGATGCTCAGGTAGCCGACCAGGCCCATCTCGCCAATGACGCGACCGGTCTCCGTTTCGCTGATCACGAACAGCAGGCCGGTCTGCAGGAAGTAGTTGGCAAGATTGCTGCCAAGCCCGAGCCCGCTGCCAAGCAGGCTCTGCTCGGCCGAAACATCGTTGACGCCAAAGAACATCGACTCCACCCGGTCGCCGAAGCTCTCCGACTCCGCCGCGGAGCTGAAGCGCTCGAGTGTCGCGTCCACGGCCGAGCTGACGAACAGCACGATGACCACGCTCATGAGGATGGAGACGATGCCCCACGACACCGCTGCCCTGCGCCGTTTTCCCTTGCCGTAGCGCAGGTTTGCCAGCAGTGCGATGCCGAACACGATCGGCAGCAGCAGGATGGCCGAGCGCGACCCGCTGACCAGCGAGGCAATGAAGAGACTGCCCATGACCGCAAGCGAACGCAGCTTGCCCCAGAGCCCCGGCTTCTGCCCGCCCAGCACCGCCTCCAGCGCGAAGGGGCTGACGATCGCCAGGAACAGGGTGTAGCCCAGCGTGAACGAGAAGGTGCCCGTGGTGCGCACCACGTCGGCCGTCACGCGGAAGACCGTATCCGGATCGCCCTCGATCTGGCGATTGAGGAAACTCTCCGGCGGCTGGAAATGCTGCACCAGTGCCAGCGGGGCCATGAACAGCAGCATGGCGAGCGCGACCTTGTAGATGGCATCCAGGTCCTGCTCCTCGAGCAGCTCTGCGGCGGCGTAGGCAAACCACAGGTACAGTAGCCAGAAGCGCACGCCGATCAGGAAAATGGGCAGCGAGTTGATGCCCGCGACCAGCTGCAGCAAGCCCCAGAAGCAAACAATGGCCGACCACCATAGCAGCATGCGCACGGTGCGCCGCGCCGGGGTAAAGCCTGAATAGCGCACCGCGTGGTACAACGCATACACGACCATCAGGTCGCGCAGCAGGATCAGCGGCATGGTGAGCGAATCCGACACCCACTTGCGCGCGGCGCCCTCGAGCACCGCAATCACGAAGACCGTGATGAAGATCCGCCCGAACACAGTGACGCGTGCCCGGCGGGCCGCGACCGCGGGTTTCGCGTAGGGAAGGGAATGGCTCAGCATAGCGCGGCTACCGTTTCGGCTGCACTCAGGCGGTACCTCGCCCAGGTGTATTTCTGCCCGGCGACACAGGCCTGGGCGCGCGCGCGCTCCAGCTGCGCGCGATCGGTGGCCAGCGCCAGCATGCGTTGATACAGCGCTTCGGCGCTGAGCGGCACCACCCAGCCGGCCTGCGGGAACTCATGGATGATTTCTTTCGCCCCGACCCGATCCGAGAGCAGCACCGGCGTGCCGCATGCCAGCGCCTCGGCCACCACCATGCCGAAGGAATCGAAGCGCGACGGCAGCACGAAGCAATCGGCATCGGCAAACACCTGGAACAGCGCCGGCTGCGGCAACGCGCCAAGGTGAACCACGCCCGGCATGGCAGCAATGCGCCCGCCCAGCTCCGGCTCCACGAGCGCGCCGGCAAGCACGAGCTCCACCTCCGGCAGGCGCTCCTGCAGCCGCGCGAACGCGTCCAGGAGCAGGTCGATGCCCTTGCCCACGCGCACCGCCCCTGCGAACACAAAGCGCGGGCCGCCAGCGGGCCGCTGGCGGCGGACGTCATCCGGCAGCGTTGCGCCAAGCAGGATCGGCTTGAGCTTGGCGGGTAGCACGCCGGCGTCGATGTAGGTACGCGCGGCAAACTCCGAGCAGGTGATGATGATGTCCGCCAGCGCAATCTCCGCATCCTTTTGCGCGTTGATCTGCGCAAGGTAGGTGCGGTCTTCGACCGGCACCATGGCCTCGGCCGCGCGGTGGTGCACGGCGGGTGCCTCCAGCACGCAGCGCGCGCCAATGCGCCGCGCCGCCTGGAAGGTGCGCAGCGCGGAGTTCTCGTAGGCCACCACGATATCCGGGCGCAGCGCCTCCACCCGGGCGGCCACCCAATGGTCGAACAGGTGGAAGACCCGGTGCGCGTAAGCCGACGAAGAGCGCCCGACGTAGCGATTCAGGCCGAGCTTGAGCACGCCCGGAAAGAACACCGGGTGCCGCCGCATCGCGCTGGGGATCGCCACCTCACGCAGCTTGGCGCGATAGGCGGCCGGCAACCACCACGGCGGCGCCTCGCCCGGGGCGCGCACTGGCACGCCGGACCAGTATTGCTTGAGCAGATCGTGCTCATAAAGCGCCTGTGCCATCTGGTGCGAATGCTGCAGGCCGGGATGCGTGACCAGGGCTTTCATGCTTCGCTCCCCCGTGGCGCGCCACCGGGCCTCGCGCCCGCGGGCACCGCTGCCGCGACCGGCCCGGCCCAGCGCGTGGGCCGGCCGGGCGGCTGCATGCGCAGCGTGCCCGCCAGGCGCACGCCCTGCACAAAGCCCCCCCAGCCACCCAGCAACTGCCCGGGCAGGCAGCGTGGGCGCTTGAGCAGGCTGTGCGCCAGGAAGTAAGCGCCCGGGCAACTGCGCGATCCCACCAGCAGCTGGAACAACACAAGGCGCAGGCGCATCGCCGGCGGCGCGTACGCCATCGAGATCGCCGCCATGTTGCAGGTCTCTTCGAAGCAGCGCTTGCGCGCATAGCTCTCGCGCTCGTAGTTGTAGCGCGCGGCCGGATAGTGGTCGACGATGGCGCCGGGATCGAGCACCAGGCGCCATCCTGCGTGCCGCAGCATCTGGCACATCCACGTCTCGTTACCGGGCTGCGCGCCCTGCCCCTGCAGCCGCTCGTCGAAACGCGCCGTGCCCAGCGCCGCGCGGCGCAGGATCCAGTTGCAGCCCTTGAGCGTTTCCACCGCGCGCGGCGTGCCGCGCACGCGATGGGTCTCGCCGATGATCCTGCCCCAGCCGTCGCGATAGCCGGCCAGCGGCACATCCGGCACCGCCAGCGGTTCGCCATCGGCGCCGCGCACGACGTCCCGGCCACCGGCGCCGCCCACCGCGGCATCGGCAAAGTGGGGCAGCAAGCGGGCCAGCCAGTCCGCGCGCGGCAACGCGTCGTCGTCCAGGATCGCGAGCAGCTCGCCGCTTGCGTGCGGCAGGCCGGCGTTCATGGCGGCCACCACGCCCGGCTCGATCACCTTGACTACCAGCAGCGCCGGATAGCGAGCCTGCGCCGTATCTGCCAGCCACGCTGCCGTGTCGGGATCGTCAGCGCTGCGGCAGACCACGATCAGCTGGCTGGGCGCGGGCACAAGCGCGGCGGCAGCCTGCAGGCAACGCTGGAGCATGTCCAGGCGCCGGTAGGTCGGGACCATCAGCGTAACGCTTGGCGCATCGCTCATTGCATGCTTCCTCCATGGGGGGCAAGGCGCTCGTCGGTTGGCAGCAGGCGCCCGGCACGCACGGCGGCGGCGATCTCGCAGACGATGGCCGCGGCCAGCCCCGACGACAGCCCGAGCTGGAACCACAGCACGCCATCGAGCGTGGTCAGGTCGAGAAAGCGCGGCGCAACCGCGCACCAGGCGAGCACCACCGGCACCTGCACGAATGCAAAGTGATTCAGCCCCCGGTTGGCCAGCAACTGCCAGGCGATGCCGACCACGCTGGCAAAGCCCGCGCCAAGGCAGGCGATCACCAGCTCGGCGCCCAGCGAGGCGTAGTTCGGCCCCACCAGCCACAACAGCAACCCTGGCCAAGCCAGGGCGAGCAGCACCAGCGCGGCGGCAGGCAGACAGGCCAGCGCCACCCAGCCGGCAAGACGCCGCAGCACACCTTCACGCACTTGCGCGAAGCGCGGGATCACATACGCGGCCACCACGGCGCCCACCGGCATCAGCAATTGCCCGATGCGCGACAGCGCGCCCAGCGAGGCCGTTTGCCCGACCGCGCCGTGATAGGCGACGATGGCAAACACCAGCTGCCCCTGGACGCAGTAGAACGCCTCCAGCGGCAATTGCCGCCGCATGATGCGGCCGATGTATTGGCTGTCTTCCACCTTGCCCACGCTGGCGGCATGCGCCGCCAGTGGTATCTCGCGCGCGATCCAGCGTCGGACAAACGGCACACGCAGTCCCGCGAACAGCACGTTGACGAGTGTCGCGCCCAGCACGCCGAGCAGGCCCAGCGCGTAGAGCGCGGACGACAGCACCAGCCGCCCCACGGACAAGCCGGCATCGAGCGCCTGCAGCGCCGGCGCACGGTTGGCGAACAGCAGCACCTGGTCCACCACGCGCGATTGCATGTCGAAGTACCAGGTCACCAGCAGCAACGCCAGCAGTAGCAAGATCAGGATCACGCCCGCATGGTTGCGATACAGCAGCCACGCGGCCATTGCCAGCACCACCGGCAGCAGCCAGGCGGAGAGCTTCCAGCGCTGGCCCATGGCGGCGCAAGCCAGTTCCGCGGCACGCTCGCGGTCCGGCCAGGTTTTGCCCAGGAGGGCGTTCAGGCCAAGCTGGATGCCGCCCTTGGTGACGATGGCGATGGCGCCCATGATCAGGCCGACCACGGTGTAGATGGCGTAGTCGCCCACATCCAGCCAGCGCGCCAGCAGCAGGCCGGTGATGGCGCCGATCCCCTGCGAGAGCACCGCATAGACGAGGAATTTGAGCAGCTTCACGGCGGTCCCGCTCCCCGCGCGATGACGCTGTGGCATGATGGCGCGACCATGGCCTTGTCTCCTCTATCCCGCCGTCGCGTGCTGCACGGGCTGCGCGGCCTCGGTCGCGCCATGGATGATGTCGAGGAGGCGTTGCGCCGCCTGCCCGGCCTGAAAGCGCCGGGCAAAGGATAGCCGCGCGGCAGTGCGCATGCGCGCCCGCGCGGCGGGCTCGGCCTGCAGCCACTGCTGCAGGGTAGCGGCAGCGCCATGCGCTGTGTCGGGGCCGACCAGCCCGGCGCCGTCGGCAACGATCTCGCGCCAGATGTTGACCTTGTCGGAGATCAGCACCGGCACGCCGCAACCAAGCGCCTCGGCCACCGCCACGCCGAAGTTTTCCTGGTGCGAAGGCAGGCAGAACACCTCGGCCGCGTGAAAGGCGCCCCACTTGAGATCGCCCTTGAGCATGCCGGTCCAGCTCACGCGCGCGGACAGGCCAAACGCGGCAATGCGCTGCTCCAGCGCCGCGCGCAACGCGGCGTCGTACGGTCCGGCCAGCACCAGATGCAGCGCGGGATGCTCCGCGGCCACGCCGGCGAAGGCTTCGACCAGCAGGTCGCAGCCCTTCTTCTCGTGGATCCGGCCAAGGAACAGCACGCTGCGCTTGTCGCGCACCTCCGGGAAAGCGCAGAAGAAGGCCTCACGCAAGGGCACGCTGTCTTGCGGCGGCTGCGCCGTGCCGTAGCTTGCCACCACCTCCCGGCACCGATACGGCCAGAACGCGCCGCTGGCGCGCAGCTTTTCCTCGCTGCACGTGAACAGCACGCCGCGCGCGTGGCGCAGGACCCAATAGTCCCCCACCAGCCAATAGAGGCTCTTCTTGAGATGCTTGAGCGGATAGCGGTCGCGAAACCAGGGGTCCAGCATGCCGTGCGTAAACACAAAATACGGTACCCGCCTGCCACGCAGCGCCAGCCACACGGCCAGGGCGTGGAACTGCCACAGCCCTTCGACAATGACCGCGTCGTACTCTTCGCAATGCGCGCGCAGCCAGGCCACCATGTGCCGGTTGAATCCGTACTTGAACGATGAAGGCCCCAGCGCAATGACGTCGAGCTCGCTATCGCGCACGCAGGGCGCATCGGGCGCGTCGCCGCAGCACACCTGCACCTGCACGCCGCGCTCGCGCAGCGGCGCGCGCAGCTGGCGCACGCCCTCGATGGGACCGCCGCCACCCGGATCGATCGACGAGATCACGTGCAGGATCTTCATTGCCGGGTCCCGAGGGCCGACGGTGACAACTCGCCGGCCGCAGCCTTGCGCGCGATGAAATGAAACCAGTACATGTCGCGCAGGTCCTGGCCCTCGCGCACCGGCTCGCCGTTCAGGTTGCCGAACACCACATCGGTGTGCAGCCCGAGCTCCGCGAGCGCGCGTTTCTGCGCGGCGAGCTCGGTATAGACGATCACGATGCCGAACTTGTGCGCGGCGCAAACCCGGATGGCGTAGCCGTCGTACTCGCGGTTCAAGCGCGAGTGCCGCAGGTAGTTGAAGGTGGCAATCGGCAGGTTGCAGATGACCCGCGCGGTGTCGATGCCGACCGCGATGGGGTTGGCCGACAGATGCGGAAAGCGCACGAAGCGCGAGAGATTCTCGCGATAGCTCGGGCCGCGCATATTGTGCGTGGAGAACAGCATCAGGCCGCCGGGCCGCAGCACGCGCGCGAACTCGCGCAGGATGGCGACGCGCCCCGGATAGTCGACCGCATCGATGCCGTTGAAGCTGAACATCACCAGCGCAAAGCTGTTGTCCGCAAACCGCGACATGTTGCGCGCATCCATCTGCAGCACCCGCACGCCGGGATGATTGCGCTGGCAGATCTCGACCATTTCCGGCATGTAGTCGACCGCCGTGTAGTCGTCGCTCAGCGCACGCAGCAGCGCAACGGTGCGCCCACCGCCCACGCCCACGTCGAGGATGGGCTGGCCGCGCACTTCGTCTGCCACCCAGGCGATCGCGGCGGCCTCGCCGGGGTCGGTCCAATCGGTGGCGGTGCCGAACCACCGTCGCGCGCCCCAGCTACGCCATGCGTGTTGATTGATACGATCCTGGGCCGTGCCTGAAGCCATGACAACCTCGTGGAGATAAGCAACGTTGGACCAAAGCGCAGCTGTGCGGCTGGCAGGCTTTGCTGGGCAGATGACCGGTCTGCGTGCAGTGAGGATGCCGGGGCGGGATTCGGGTTTCTGTACGTTGCCACACACGGGTCGCCACGCTGGGGAACAGGCAATGGCGGCGTGCGATGCGGGGTATCCGCGGGGTCGCTTCAGGCGCGGCGGCGGGTAGCGCCAGCATCGCTTTCCTGTTGCGCAAGGGGGCATCCGGCTCGGCGGAACGCTCGCGAGCCGGCTGGACAATTCCCCTCATCCTGATGGCTGAGAGGGTTCTCATCCGTTTGTCGTGCAGCTGTCGTCCAAGGCTCATGCCGAGGGCGCAAGCAGGCCGCGGACTCCACCTTGGAGCGAGTTTCAAGATTGATTCGCCGCGCGGGCGCGCCACCCGGAAAAGCCATCAATGCGCTAGCAACATCCCTTTCTGTTGCAACGGTGAAACATTATTCGCCAATTACTGTTTCAGTCTTGAAACGTAATCCCGGCGATTATCCATCACCCGTTCGGGTAACCCGCCAGGCGGCCACCAACAAGGCTTTCCGGATGATGAGAACAAAGCTCTCCACCCTGTTTTGGGCGTCGCTAAAGCAACTTGATTTCGTGCAGATCAGACCATAAGATGACCTTAATTCGTTTTAAGACGAATGGCATTTTGGGGTGGGTTCAGGGGGTCAGCCTTCCGGCTAGCGGTCAGTTCCCGACAATAAAAAGGGACAGTCCGCCTTGGCGGTGGTACGGGGATAAATAAGGGCGGCACGCGTGGGGACCACGCGGGTCGCGCAGGCCATTATTCCGCTGCGTTCAACCTGTTTCCTACCGCAATCATACGGGGGGGAAATAAGAACATGAACGCGCTGCTCATCGAGGGTCACCCACTACTGCGTCTCGGGCTGCTGCAAATGCTCGAACGCATTCATGGCGTCGACCACGTCATCACCGTCGACCCGGCCGACGTCGCCCTGCTGGACGGCAATCATTGCGACCTGCTGGTGTTCGGCATGCCTGCCGACACCGAGGCCGGATGGCAACTCCTCAACAAGGTACGCTCCGTGCTCTCGGCCGAGCGCTTGCTGCTGCTCGCCGATATGCTCCCGCTGCAGATTCCGGCGCTCGCCATGGCGCAAGGCATCTGCGGCTGCCTGCCGAAATCCGCGTCGCTGGCCGTGCTGGAAGCCGGCATCCGCCTGGCCATGGTTGGCGGGCAATACGTGCGCGGCCAGAACAACCGGCAAGCCGGCGCATCAAGCAGTGGCTCGCCGGGCCTGTCGGCCGGCAACTATCCTGTCGGGGGCCGCGCTCCCGTGCAGGCGCCGCTGGCTGACAGCGCGCCTTGCAGCCCCGCCGGCATGCGCATCCAGGCCACGCCAGCCTCGCGCGAATCCCTGGCAGCCACAGCTCGCCAGAGCGCTGTGGGAGTCGATGCCGGTGGCACCGGCGGCCACGGCGAGACCGCGTACGACGAAGCCGAGATGCTGCAGATCACGCCGAGGCAATATGAGGTGCTGGTGCTGCTTGCGCGCGGACATCCCATCAAGACCGTGAGCCGCATGCTCAATATCTCGGTGGCGACCGTCAAGAGCCACGCCTGCACCCTGTATCAGCGGCTCAAGGTGCGCAACAAGGGCGAGGCGGTTTACGCGGCGCTCCAGCGCGGCGCGTCGCTGGAATGGGTCAGCGGCGACGAAGCCACACCGCGCACGGCGGCGCGCAACGCACCGTCTGCCGGCACCCGGCCGGTACGCGCGGTCGCGGAGTACGGCACGGGCGCGTCCGCCGCGATGCGCTGAGACGCGGTTGCGGCGCAGTCAACCAACGGCGGCGGGCACAAGCCTGCCGCCGTATTCTTTTGTCCAAGTCCTCCGGCAAGCATTCCAGCATCGCAGTGCAATGTGTGACAGCGCACCGATTGGCCACTCCCCGCCTCCTAGGATGACAGCATCGGGGGACTGTCGCAGCAGTTGCGGTGTCCCTGTCGCCAAATGCCGGAGGCTGCCGTGAACGAGATCACCGACCATGATTGGCAACACACGGGCGCGCAACGCCAATGCCGGCCGCTGGCATGCCTCGCCATGCTCTGCGCGACCCTGTTGCTTGCCGCATGCGCGAGCTCACCGGGCATGCACTTCGACCCCAAGGCGCCGGTGGGCGCGGTCGGGCCCGATTCCATGCCGAACATCACGCCGATCACGCTGGATGTGGTGCGCAACCAGCGCACCATGGCGCAACGCGAGGTGGAGAAACTCGACGAGCTCTACGGCAAGCCGCAACCCTATCTCATCGGCCCGGGCGACATCGTCTCGGTGGTGGTGTGGGATCACCCGGAACTGGTCTTTCCCAACCAGACCTACAGCATCGGCGCCGCGTATGAGATCCCCGCAGTGGGCGGTGGCTCCAATGTGCCCGGCTATGTAGTTAGCGCGCAGGGCGATATCCAGTTTCCCTATGCCGGCGTGATGAAGGTCGCCGGCAGGACGGCCAACGACGTGCGCGACCAGATCGCCAAGGTGCTCTCGCGCGTGGTGCGCGATCCCCAGATGACGGTACGCGTGCTTGCGTTCCGCAGCCAGCGCATCTACGTGGATGGTGAAGTGCGCACGCCGGGCATGCAGCCGATCGACGATGCACCCATGACGCTGATCGAAGCCCTTAATCGCGCGGGCGGCGTGCTCAACCTGACGGGCGACAACAGCCGCATCCGCGTCACCCGCGGCGAGCGCAGCTGGCACGTCAACATCCCGGCGCTGCTGGCGCGCGGCATCGACCCCTCGCGCATCATGCTGAAGAACGGCGACATCGTGCGCGTGGAGCAGCGCGAGGACAGCAAGATCTTCGTCACCGGCGAAGTCGTGCGTCCCACCACCTTGCTGATGCGCAACGGCCGCATGACGCTCAACGAAGCCATTGGAGACGCCGGCGGCGTGAACCCGAACACCGCCAATGCCGAGCAGATCTTCGTGATCCGCAAGGCGGCGGACGGCGAGCCCAAGGTCTACCACCTGGATGCCACCTCGCCCGTGGCACTGGCCATCGCCGAAGGCTTCGAGCTCGAGGCGAAAGACGTGGTGTTTGTCGATGCGCGTGAACTGGTGCGCTGGAGCCGCGTGGTCAACCTGCTGCTGCCGTCGACTGGCGGGGTTTTCAGCGCCGCCAGCGTGGTCAAGTAGGCGAGCCCGCAATGATCCGCTCGATCCTGGTTGTCTGCATCGGCAATACCTGCCGCAGCCCGATGGCACAGGGCCTGCTAAGCCACGCGCTGCCCGGCTGCACGGTGAACTCTGCCGGGCTGGCCCCGCTGGAGGGCGCCGCCGCCGACCCGCATACGGTGCGCCTGCTTGCGGAGGACGGCCTCGATCTCGCCGGGCACCGCGCGCGCGCCGTGGACGGTGACATGATCAACGGCGCCGACCTGGTGCTGGTGATGGACACAGAACAAAGAGAAGCGCTTGAGCGCCAGTATCCGCATGCACGCGGCAAGGTCTACCGGCTTTGCGAATTCATGCACGCCGACGTACCCGATCCCTATGGCTGTTCGCAGAATATGTTCAGGATCGTGTTGGGGCTGATCAGGCAAGGGGTCGATTCATGGTCGGTGCGCATTCGCGCCATTGCTCGGGACCAATGTCACGGGGAGGTAGCATGAACACGTTCAATCCACACGAGGCACTGCCGGGGGGGCGCGCTCAGCGGGAGAAGTCGATCGACCTGACCGGCTATCTCGACGTGCTGATGCGCTACCGCTGGACCTTCATCCTGATCGCAGGCACGGTCTTCGGCCTGGGCGCAACCTACGCGTTCTTCACCAAGTCTGTCTACCATACCGATATCGTGGTGCAAGTGGAGGACACGGGCAGCGGCACCAACAGCAAGCTCGCGGGCAGCGTGGCGCCGGTCTTCGACGTCAAGCCGGCCGCCGCCGCGGAGATCGAGCTGCTGCACTCGCGCATGGTGGTGGGCAAGGCCGTGGAAAGCCTGAAGCTGTTCATCGACGCCAAGCCGAGCTATTTTCCGGTGATCGGCCAGGCGCTGGCTCGCTACAACCCTGGCCTGTCGGAACCCGGCCTCTTTGGCTGGGGCGGCTTTGTCTGGGGCGACGAACGCATCACGGTAGGCCGCCTCGACATGCCGACGCGGCTGGAAGGCACCAGGATGATGGTGACGGCCCTTGACGGCAAACGGTACCGGCTGAAGGTCAAGGGCGAGCAGACCATGGCAACGGGCACCATCGGCCAGCCGCTCGTTGTACCGACCACGCGCGGCAACATCGAGATCCTCATCACGGAACTCGAAGGCAATCCGGGCGCGACCTTCAACGTGACGCGGCTGCCGCGGGCCATTGCCATCGCACAGTTGCAGCAATCCCTGCAGATTGCCGAGCGCGGCAAGTCGAGCGGCGTGATCGGCATCACCCTTGAAGGCCCGGACCCGGACCTGATCGCGGCAACGCTTAACGAGATCGGCAGCGAGTATGTCGACCAGAACGTGCGCCGCAGGGCGGAGGAGGCCGAGAAATCCCTGGCCTTCCTCGACCAGCAGCTGCCGCAGGTCAAGCAGCAGGTGGAAACGGCCGAGACGCGCTACAACGCGCTGCGCAACCAGCGGGGCACGATCGACCTGGGCGAAGAATCAAAGCTGATCCTGTCGCAATCCGTGCAGCTGCAAACCCGCTTGCAGGAGCTGCGCGCAAAGCGCCAGGAACTGGTGACGCGCTTTACCGGCAGCCACCCCAGCATCGGCATCATCGACGAGCAGATCGCCGGCCTGAACACGGCGCTCGCCGGCGTGACCACGCGCATCCAGAAGCTGCCCGAGGTGGAGCAAAACGTGCTGCGCCTGCTGCGCGACGTCAAGGTCAGCACCGAGTTGTACCAGTCGTTGCTCAACGACGCCCAGCAACTCAAGCTGACCAAGGCCAGCAAGGTGGGCACCGCGCGCATGGTCGACCCGGCTGAAGTGCCCTTGCAGCCCGTGCGGCCCAACCGGTCGCTGCTGGTGATCTTCGCGGCCATGCTTGGCACCGTGGGCGCGCTGATCGTGGTGTGCATGCGCCACATGCTGGACGGCGGCGTCGCCGAGGCGGACGATATCGAAAGCCTGACAGGGTTCACGGTGTACTCCACCATCCCGTTCAGCCCGGAACAGTCACGCCTGGCCACGCAGGGCAACCCGAAAGTCTCGCTGCTGGCCTGCCGGATGCCGGATGATCCCGCCATGGAAAGCTTGCGCAGCTTCCGCACCGCGTTGCAGTTCTCGCTGCTTGGCAACCGCCATCCGGTGGTGCTGGTGACTGGCCCGGCGCCGGGCGTCGGCAAATCCTTTATCTGTGCCAACTTCGCCGCGGTGCTCGCCGCCGGCGGCAAGCGCGTGGTGCTGATCGACGCCGACCTGCGGCGGGGCAACCTGAACCGGCGCTTCGACACCGACCGCGGCCCCGGCCTGACCGAGTTGCTGCAGGGCGCGCCGGTAGAACCCGCCGTGCGCAGGCAGGTTGTGCCCGGGCTGGATTTCATTCCCACCGGGACACTGCCCGAGCATCCCGCGGACCTGCTGCTGAGTCCCGCGATGGATGCGCTGCTCAATGCGCTAAAGGCGAACTATGACATCGTGCTGATCGATACGCCGCCAGTGCTGGCCGCCTCGGACACCGGGATCCTTGCTACCAAGGCGGATGCGGTCTTCATGGTGGCTCGGGCCGACTCGACTACCGTAGATGAGCTGGAAGCCGCGGGCAGGGCGATCAGGCAGGTTGGCGGGGAGGTCAAGGGGGTGCTGTTCAATGGGTTGAATGTGCAAGGGCGGTGGTATCGGGCGCATTACAACTTTGGCAAGTATCGGTACCTGAGCTATAAGTATCAGGATGTGGATACCGTGCAGAGCCGGTAACCCCGCTGCGCGCAGCGATTAGTCAAAGGCGCCGGGTTTCCGGCGCCTTTTAGCTTGCTGACAAAGCCGGATCTGCGCTGTCGTGCTCCATCTCTCCCGCGTGCGGGAGGGGCTGGGGGAGAGGGAGTAACAGCCGTCGTCATGGCGCGCGGCCGTGGCTCGTTCGGCAGCTTCGGCTAACGCATCAGGTTTGTCAGCAGTCTGAAAGGCGCCGGGATTTCCGGCGCCTTTTTGTCGCGCGCGGCGGCTCGCCCCCTGCTCAGGCGCTCGCCGTGCCTGACACCGCTTCCGCCAGCGCGCCGGCTCTTTCCTCGCTCGCCTCAACCGGCTCGCCACGCGCCAGCTGCACCTCGATATAGCGCACCAGATGCGCGCCCAGCGCAGCGCGGCTGTCGGCAAGAAACAGCGAGTGATCGAACTTGGGCAGGGTACGCACGCGAATGTTGGCCAGGCCTTGCAGCGCTTCCAGGTTGCCGCCGAAGTGGTCCTTGGCTTCCTCCAGCCCGATATCGCTCATGCCGTAGAGGAAGTCCGTCTGCACGCCGCGCCGGTCGAGTTCCCGCATGGCGGCCCGCGCGAAGCCGGTCACGGTGGTGGTGTCGTCGCCGCCGCGCCAGCGCGCCACGGCGGCAGCGGCGCGTTGCACCACGCGCCGCTTGCACCGGCGTGCGAAGCCGGACAGGATCGGCCAGACCTTGACCTGGCCGCGCCATAGCCGCTGCCAGTTCTGCGCGCGGCGCACAGCCGCCACATAGCCCCGCATGGACTGTACCCGTTCGTTCACCGCGGCGGTGTCGGCATCGTCCCAGCGGAATTTCGCCAGGTTGGCCAGGACCAGGCCGTTGACCGCCGGATTGCGCAGCGCCACGTGCAGGCTGATGAACGCGCCCGAGCAAACCCCGGACATGACGATGCGCTTGTACCCCTGTGCGCGCAGCCAGTCGACGGCGGCACTGGCATCGTCGCAGGCGCTCTGCGCGTATACCGCGGGAATGCTCATCTGGCGAGCCGGGGCCGGACTATCGCCCAGCGTGGAGAGATCGAGGCGCAATGCGGTTACGCCGTGCCGCGCCAGCTCGCGGGACAGGCTCACGAAGACCCGACCGTCGCCCACATGGTGGTTGCCGCCGGTATTGGGAAAGAGCACCGCGACATCGCTCGCGCCGCGCCGCGCGGGCTGGCAAAGGATGCCAAATTGCCGGCCGCGGTCCAGCCATACCCGTTGCTCGCGCACGCCGTCCACCTCGCACTCGAGCGCGAGGCCCTCATTGCCTGCCGCTGGCACGCCGCGCGCGGCGCCGCTGCGCCCGGCGGCGATGGCCGGGCGTACCCAGGCCAGCACCTCTTGCCAGGCGGTCTCAGGCACCTGCGCATACTCGGCGGCTTGCATCATGCCGGGATACTCGCCCAAGGCGCCCAGCGTGACCTCGACGCCCGAGCCGCGATAAAGCGTACCCATTTCTGCGACGGGGGAAGTGGCCCCCGGCCAGGCGTCGAGCAACAGCACCCGCGGCGCGGGACAGCCCTTGCGGCGGTCCAGGCGCAAGCCTTCTAGCGTTGTCACGGTGTCGGGCTGGAGGCGATAGGCGAGCACCTCAAGCGATCCGTCGGTGGGCGGCGCTAGCTCGATGTCAGGGATGACGTTGTTGACCCAGCTGGTGTGCAACGCGCGCAGCTCGCGCAGATAGGCGCGCCCGCTCACCACCGGCGCCACCAGGACCAGTCCTGCCACGGCATCGGGTTCGCGCGCGGCCAGCGCCTCGGCGGCCAGGACGGCCAGCGTGGCCCCCAGGCGCAGGCCGCAGAGCACGACCCGGCTAACCCCGGCCTGCTCGCGCAGCGTGGCTACCGCGGCCAGGATGCCATGCACGCACCAGGCAATGTGCTCGCCGTCGGCGTCGGTGCCGGCGGAGTCCCCGGTGCCGGGATAGTCGAAGCGCAGCACCGGCAGGCCCGCGGCGGCGAGGTCTCCAGCCAGGTGGCGAAAGGCCCGGTGCGACCACATCGCCTCGTGGCCGTGCGGGTTGCACAGCACCACGCCCAGCGTGCCTGCAGCCTCGTGCAGCCAGCCGGCGCAGCCGTCGAACAAGACCGGTTTCATGCGTTCTCCCAAAGAAAAACGGGCGTTGGCCCCTGGCATTGGCGCACGCAGAAACGGGTACGCTTTGCCTTCTGCTGTTGATTGTTCGTGTCCGTGCACCGTGCCCGCCGGCGGCTCCCGACCGGGCACAATCCTTCAAAATCCGCGTCCCGGCCCTCCCAGCGGCCAGCATTGGCCGCAACAGGCAGCGAATTCACGACAACGCGCAACGTGCCAGGCACGTTGCGCGCTGGTTGCAAGGCGGCTTTTCACAGGGTCCGGCCACACGCAGAAACGGGTACGCTCATGGAGATTTCCCTGGCGTTTCCCGCTATCAGCCGGCTGGCATGGAGCCATGGCCTGCCTGCCGCTCTGCCGTAGCGGCCCGCGCGGGGCGTGACTCCAGCGCCAGCGCTTCGGGCTGCGCGGGCGGCAGCGGCAGCCCCAGGTACGGGCTCATCGTGGCGAAGTCCGCGCGGTTGCTGCGCCGGCGCGTGACGCCGTTGAGCATGCCGCCGGCAAGCCGCGCCCCGGCGCGAGCCAGGCGCTTTAGCGTCTCATCCACTTGCGCGGCAGGCGTGACATCGGCGCGCACCACCAGCAGCGTCGAGCCGGCCAGGTTGGCGACCAGGGTGGCGTCGGCCACGGCCAGCACAGGCGGCGTATCGATGATGATCAGGTCGAACCGGGCCTTGCAGGCCTGCAGCGTCTCGGCCAGCGCCGGCATCATCAGCAGCTCGGAGGGATTGGGTGGCATCGATCCCGCAGTGATCACCGAGAGCCCCGACACCACGGTGGGCCGCACCACGGCCGCCAGCTCGGCATGGCCCGCGAGCAGTTCGGCCAGCCCCGGCTCGGCGGCCTGGTCGAACCAGTTGGCGACCTTGCCGCGGCGCAGGTCAGCGTCGATCAGCAGCACGCGCTGGCCAGCCTCGGCGAACAGCACGGCCAGGTTAACGGAAGCAAAGGTCTTGCCGGTGCCCGGCGCCGGGCTGGTCACGGCCAGTACCGCATCGGGCGCGTTGCGCACGGCGAAATGCAGGGCCGCGCGCACGCTGCGCAGGCCCTCCACCGCGAGCGCGTGCGGCGAGCGCCGCGCCAGCAGGAAGCGGTCATGCAGCCCGCACCGCTGCAGCCGCTCGGCCTCGCCGGCGGAGAAGCCGCCGGGTTCGGCCAATGCGCTGCCAGGAGCGGGGGCATACAGCCGCGGGGTGGGCTGGGCGGCGAAGCCCATCATCATGCCCAGGCGGCGATGCACTTCGGACTGGTGCTCGAGCTCGGTCTGCTCGCTGCTGAACGCGATCTCGCCGAGCATGGGCATGCCAAGCCGCGCCTCGGCGTCGGCCGCATCGGCCACCGAGGGCCGGTAGCGCTGCCGCGCAGCCACGCCGGCCAGCCCAAGGCACAGCCCGAGCAGCGCGCCACCGCCGGTCAACGGCCACGGGCCCACCCCGTCCGGCCGGGCCGGCGGGAGCGCCGCATCGACAATGCGCATGTTGTTGGAGCGATCCGAGCGCACCAGCGAGAGCTGCTGCATCCGGTTACGCAACGTCATGTACATGTCCTCGGCCACTTTTACGTCGCGCGTGAGCGCCACGGACTCGCGCTCCGTCTCCGACAGGTTCTGCATGCGCGAATCCATGTCGCGGCGCACCTTGCTGAGCTCCTGGATCTGGGTGTCGACGGTGCGCACTTCATTGCTGTCCGTGGTGAAGCGTTGCAGCAGGCGGGTGCGCTCCAGCCGCAGCGCCGCTATCTGGCGCTGATAGTCCATGCTGCCGCTCAGGTACGACTGCGCGTCCTGGGTCGGCGCCATGGTGCCGCTACGGGCGCGGTAGCGCGTGAGCGCGGCCTCCGCACGCTCCAGCTCGCCCTGCACGCGCGGCAGCTCGCCGGTGACGAAGGCAAGGCTGCCGGCGGCATCGTCGCGTCGCTGGGTGGTCTGGCTGTCGATATACGCTTGCGCCACGCCATTGACCAGCGCGGCGGCCAGCTTGCGATCGGGGTAGCGCCAGGAGATGCGCACCGTGCCGGCGTCGCGCGTGTGTTCGTCCACCACCAGCTCGCGCGAGATGGCATCCACGGTGGAAAGCGAATCATGGCGGATCAGTTCGAAGCGCGCGCCGGGCAGCGCATCGAGCTTGGCCACCTGCAGCTCCACATCGTTGCCCGCGGCCGGCTCGCCCGTCACGCCCTCGAACAGCAGCGCCTTGCCGGCATACAGGCGATAGTGGCCCTGCGGCTGCACCTCCAGCATCAGCGGCACGTTGAGCAAGCGCTCTGGCACCGCCAGGCTGTCGATCTGGATGCGCTCGCCGCCCCAGGCGTAGCCCAGGTTTTCCGGCCAAGGCGCCATGGCCTGCCCGGGCTCGGCAAAGCGCGCCGCCAGCGCACCCACCAGCGGCGCGCGCAACGGCACCGCCGAGATGTCCAGGTGCAGCCGCTCCACCACGGGCCCGACCACCGCGCGGCTGGTCAGCATGCCGGTATCGAACGGGGCGGCGGGGCCGCCCTGCGTCCCACCGCGCACGGCGGCATTCTGCCCGCCATCGCGCGGCTCCACCTGCACCAGCGCCTCGACGCGATAGCGCTGCGGCATGGACAGCGCAACCAGCGCACCGATGGCGCCACCGGCAAGCGTCAGCGCAACGATCCAGCCAAGGTGATCAACAAGCGCGCGCGATCCGGGCGCTCGCGGTTGCGCCGGCTCATTTGCAGCCGGCGACGCACCGGCAAAGTACAACCTCTTCACGGCAATCTCCCTGACCCAACCCCGCTCCCGCCTCAAGCACTGGCAAGCGCCGGCAGCAAACGATCGAACTCGCGCTTGACGAGCTTGTAGCACTCACAGGAATGCGCCTCCAGCCCATGCCGGTCGAGCACCGTGATGTGCCCGCGGCTATGCTGGATCAAGCCCAGGTCCTCCAGCTTGCCGGCGGCTTCCGTCACGCCTTCGCGGCGCACGCCGAGCATGTTGGCGATGACCTGCTGGGTGATCACCAGCTCGTTGGACGCCATGCGATCGAGGGCCAGCAGCAGCCAGCGGCAAAGCTGCTTGTTGAGCGAGTGGTGACGATTGCACACGGCGGTCTGCGCGATCTGGGTGAGCACGGCCTGCACATAGAGCAGGGTGACGCGCTGGATCGCCGGGGAGTGCGTGAATTCCTGCTTGAGCGTGGCGGCCGAGAGGCGGTAGGCAAAGCCCGGCGTGCGTACCTCGACGCGGCAGGGCATGGTGTCGCCACCGGTCAGCACCGGGATGCCGACGAGGCCTTCATTGCCGATGGCGGCGATCTCTACGGTGGCGCCGTCCTCCAGCAGCGACAGCATCGAAATGATGGCCGTCGTGGGGAAATAGACATGATGGATGCGCTGGCCGGAATCGGTCAGCAACTGCCCGGCGCGCATGCGCACCAGCTCAAGATGTGACGACAGTGATTCCCAATCCTTGCGCGGCAAGGCTCCAAGCACATGATTGACGTGTAGATCCGAACGCTGACTGATCATTTCCCACTCCCCGTGACCAGCCGTACGAACTCATCGACCGAAGCCGGCCCGCCGTGATCCGGGGACCCGCGCCGACCACCTATTCTTTGACCCTGGTTCGCACGGCATTTGTGCTTGTATTAAGTGCCATATGTGGCCCTGCCAACAGTAGCCGCACGGTTGAAACCTGATCATCCTTCGGTAGGTGTGAGAGCGCGGCCAGGCCGCATCGCCGGCGCGCGGCAATGACGGCCAAGCGGCGCTTCGCACCGCCATCGCCTAGCGCTTTTCCGCCTCTTCAGGCGCCTGGCGCGCTGTAGGCAATCGCGCGGCGCGCATTGAGTGCATGGACCTCCCCCATCGGGATGGGATCCGCCTGCGCAACGCCTACACCCTGCGCTCCTCCATGGCCTCCACCTTTCGTGCCGTCGTCGGGTAAGAGTTTTACCCGCTGCTGGCTGCCGGGCGCGAGATGGAACCAGTCCTGCTCCGCGCGAAAGGCCATATCGTCGATATGCACCCAGCGCGCAAAGCGCCGCGTTGACACCGTCAGCCACCAGTCGCCGTCTTCGCGCGCCACGTCGACCGTCAGCTCCGGCGGCTCGAGCGCGGCCGCGCTGCGATCAGGCAGGTAGCAGGCCTGGCTCAACAAGGCACCATGGTGCGGATCCACCAGTGCGGCGCGCACCACGTCATGCATGCGCGGCCCGAAGCGATAGGCATAGGTGAAATCGAAGAAGGCCCCGGCCAACGCGGCGCCGCTGATGCGCCGCGTGGAACGCGGGGCCAGGCACACATCGCGCGCTACATCGAGCAACGCGGTCTCGCCGTCGCGCCAGCATTGCAGTTGCAGGCGCACGTTGCGCGGCGTGGCGCTCTCATTGATCAGGTGCAGGTGAATGCCGTTGAGGCCTTCGTCGGTGATCAGCACCTGCAGCGGCTGCCACACCTGGCGCAAGGCATGCCAGGCCGACTTGGGCCGGGCCAGCGCATCGACAATGCCCCAGCCCGCGCCCGGCAGCAGGTCCTGCAACTGCCACACCAGCCCACCCGAGCAGGTCGAGCCCGCTCGGCGCCATTCGCTGAAGACGTCGGTCATCGCCTCCGCCACCACTGCGCGGGACAGCGCCAGGTAACGCGCGGTGTCCTCATAGCGCAGGCGCGGCGGGTCCACCTTGAACAATTCGCGCAGGTAGAAATCGCGCACGTCCTCGAAGTCCCAGCCGCTGCCGGCATCGCGCGGCACGCGGGCCTTCCAGCGCGGGTCGTGCACGGGCGGCACCGCGAGCGCATCCGACATGGTGCGCGCGCATGGCACGTTGGAGAATGCCAGGCACTCCGAGGCAAAGCGCACATTGGCGCGGCGCGCGTCGTCGAGCGGGCGCTGGTAGGCACCCACGCCGTAGTAATGCGTCACGCCGCTGTCGGCCTGGAAGGGCCATGCGCCGCCGCACGGCGAGTTGCGCACATAAACCGCGTCGGGATGCCAGGCCGCAACGCACGCCGGAATGATCTCGTCGAACAAGGGCTGGCGCCAGGTGGCCGCGGGCGTGCCCATCATCGCGGCCTGCTGCTCGACCTCGCTGCCGCCGCACAGCACCGCCACGCTGGGATGATGGCGATGCGCCGCCAGCCACTCGCTGACCTCACGCCCGGCCTGCGCCATCAGCGGGCGCGCGGCCTCGGCGTTGGCCGAGTAATCGAAGTTGGCGAACATGAAATCCTGCCAGACCAGCAGGCCCAGCGCGTCGCACGCGTCGAAGAAGGCCTCGCCCTGGTAGCAGGTGACGCCGCTTACGCGCACCATGTTCATGCCCGCGCCATGTGCCAGCGCAAGCCACTTTTCCACTTCGGCGGGTGCATCGGCGTGGCCGGCAAGGTCGTGGCTGGTCCAGCAGGCCCCGCGGCAAAAAATGCGCTCGCCGTTGATGCGCAGCGCAAAGCCCTGGGCGTCTTCTTCGCGATCCGCCAGGCCGTCGGTGCTGCCATCGCTGGACCTGTCAATCTCTATGCGGCGAAAGCCGACCTGTCCGCACGCGATGCGCTCTTCGCCAAGCCGCAGGTGCACCGCATAGCGCGCGGGCACGCCATGCGTGTGCGGCCACCACAAGCGCGGCTCGGGCACGCTCAGCTCGCCCTCGTAGACGATGCCGCCGATGCCGGCGTCCACTGCCGTCACGGGTGCCTCGCGGCCATCGGCGCACAGCATGATCGTCATCGCCGGCGGCAGCGGTGCCACGTCGCGCAGGCGCAAGCGGATGACACCGCCTTGCGCCGCATCGGCGGCCAGGCATGCCTGCAGGTCCAGGCGCGCCGTCAGCAGCGGGCTTGCGTCGGTGGCTAGCGGCAGCAGGTCGATGCCGCGCCAGGGCCCGATCGTGTGCACGCTGGGGCACCAGCCGGGCATGTGGCCAAGCAGCGTGGTGCGGACCAGGCGCAATGTGGGCGGCGTGATCATGCGCGGCTTCCAGCGCACCGGGCCGCGCTGCGTGCGCAGCCAGCGGTGCAGCGAACGGAAGCAAAGGCAGAGCACATGCTCGCCATCGAGATGGAGCTCGGCCTCAAAGGCCGTAAACATGTTCTGCGCGTCGAGCACGCGCACCTCGCCCAGCCAGACCTCGGCCACGGTAGCCAGGCCGTGCAGGCGCAGGCGGTACGCGCCCGCGCCGCACACCGTCACGCGGTACCAGTAGTCGTGATCGTGCAGCGGCCGAGGCGCCGCCGCCTGCCATTGCCCCGCAGTCTGGAGCGCCTGCGCCACCGTCCCGGGCACCTGGGCCGGCAGCCAAGGGCCGCGCCCGGCCAGCGCCGCGGGCGATGCCACGGCGCCGGCAGGCGTCTCCAGCAAGGTCCAGTCGCCGGCGAGCGGCTGCCGGTGCGCGGGTCGCCCGGGGACGGGCGTCAAGGCGAGCGGCGCGTGCATGGCGGGCGGCCCTCAGTACTCGGCTTCGCCCACGTAGCCCGCCAGCGCCGGCACCGCCGCCTCGTAGGAAGCCTCGAGCTGGTCCAGGCAATCGCGGCAGCGATCCACGCGGCGGCTGATGATGGAACGCACCAGGCGGAACTGCATCACCATGGCCTCGGACGCGAGCTTCTGGCACGCGCCCGCAATGCTCTCTGGCATCGGCTGGCCGTGTTGCACCAGCCAGCGCAGGTACTGCCCAAGCAGCTCGAAGTTGGCACCGAGCTGGCGCAGCACGCTGAAGGCGTAGGGATGGAAGGTTCGCTCGCCACCCGCCATCAGGGCTTCCTGATGCGCGGGAAACGCAGTGCGGAAGGCCGTGATCGGATTCTGCCGCGGACGGCGCGCCAGGTGCTTGCGCAGCAGCGCCAGCGAGGCGCGCACCAGCATCGTCCCTTCGAGCGCGGGGAAGCGGCGGCGCACCACCTCGGCGTACGGGAACAGCAGGTTCACGTCGTCCGCCAGCGCGGGCAGGCGGCGGAACAGCCCGGCGTAGTCCTCGCCGCTGGCCACGTGATAGCCCTCGTTGTGGTAATAACCCACGGACTGCGTCTCGGGCATCATCACATCGATGCCGATGGTGGTCTTGGTATGTTCGCGGCGGTACGATGTGGCCCGGTTGTCCGGCAGGTAAAAGCCGTCCACCTCGAGTAGCACCACGTGGCCACGGCAGGTCTGCCCGGCGACGCGGTCTTCCATCGACTCATATAGCGACAGCTCCTGCACCACCACGCCGTAGAGACGTTCGAGATCGTCCGGCGGGTATTTGAAGAAGGTGAACTGGTCGCCCTCGAAATCCTGCGACACGGTGAAGCCGAGCGCCGCCACCGGGTCCAGCCCCCAGCCGTGCAGCAGTTCGATCCACAGGTCCACATAGCAGTTGGTCTGCGGCCAGACGGGATTGCCATTGTGCAAGGCGTGCGACACGTGCGTGCCACGCTCCAGGGATCGCGGATCGACGAGCATTACAGCCCTCCCAGGGTGGCGCGTACGTCCTTGGGCCACAGCGACAGGTCGAAGCCGTGGTGGCGCAGCAGCGCCAGCGTCAGGCGCTCTATGCCGAAACCCACGCAGCCGGTGTGCGCCGGCTCGCCGTCGGCGGTGCGCAGCGTCCACACCTGGCCGAAGTGATCCATGTGGTAATTGAAGCTCATGCACGCCGTGGGCGGGGCGCCCTCGTTGATCGGGATCAGCAGCTCGAACTTGAGCTTCAGTTCGCGCTGGCTGTCCGCCACGATCTTGCCGCCACGCCCGAAGAACGGGTCATTGGCGACGTCCACCTCGTGCGGGAGCTCGAGCATGGTGGCCAGCTGCTGGCCGCGCTCCATCCACAGCTGGCGAAAGGCGATGATCTGCCCTGCATTGCCCAGGCGCACGTACTCGCGCTGGCGGAACATCTGCATGCGCGCCGGATCGATCGACGGCTCATGGCGGAAGCAATACGACAGCACATCCACCACCAGCCCCTGCGGCGGCATCGGGCCGCGCCGCGCCACCGCCGGATAGATCGGGTAGCACGCGGCCGGCGTCAGCACCACGCGGGTCGGCCGCTGCTCGTCGGCCCATTCCTCGCCCGTCTCCATCCGCGCCAGCAGGCGATGATGGTCGCGATCGCTGCCGCAGAAGCTGTGCACGGTGCCGGCTAGCTGCGGAAAGCTCTTCAGGTAGTCGCTGGCCTCGAAATCCTTGCGCGACATGGCGGGCGGAAAGCGCATCACTTCCGCGCGCTGGTCGGCGCCGAGCTCGGTAACGGCCACGTTCAGCCCGTCCGCGATGGCCTCGAACACCGCGCTGCGGCCATAGACGCCATCGACCCCGCTCGGGATCAGCAGGCCCGCCTCGATCAATGCCTGCTGGTAGCGCCGCTGGCCTGCCTGCGGATCGCTGTACGAGGGCGTAGCGGCCGAGGCGGCGGCGGCGTCCCCGGGCGCGGAACTGGCGCGATCTTCCACGCTGACGTTGGCATCCATGTCGTGCTCCCTAGCTGGAACGCTCGGCCAGCAGCAGGCTGGCGGTATTGGTCAGGATCCGGTCGTTGTTGATCATCAGCGGCGCGGACCAGAGATCGCGCAGGTGACGCCCCAGGCTGTAGGGCGTGCCCTGCTTGTAACCGGCCATGCCGCAGACCATCATCGCTTGCTGCACGGCCTCGATCGCCATCGTGCTGACGCTGGTCTTCAGGCCGTTCATTTCCGCGGCGAGCGAGAACAGCGCCGACACCGAGAGGCCAGCGTGACGCTGGCGCTGGTGCGCCAATGCGAGCTCGATCCGTCCTTCCATCATCTGCACCATCGCCACCGCATCCGCCACCCGCGTCGCCGAGGGCGGCAGCGAGCCCGGGCGCGCACGCGCCTGGCCCTGGAAAAAGGCCTTGGCGCGCTGCACGGCATCGCCGGCGATGCCGGTCCACAAGGCGGCCCACAGGATGTGCGAAACCGGCGTCATGGTGCCGTCCGCGATCTCACCGAACGCCACCGGCAGGATCTGCTCGCAGGCGCCGCGCGCCTCCAGGCGAAAGCCGTTGCTGCAGGTGCCGCGCATGCCAAGGGTGTCCCAGGTGCTAAGGCCCTGCAGCGTAAAATCGTCTTTCAGCAAGCACACCATGACCTGGTCCGAGGGCGAGGCATCGGCATGACGGCGCGCGGTGGCCAGGATGGCGTCGGAATGCGCGCCATAGGAAATCGTGGGCGCCATCTTGAGCAGATGGAAGCGGCCGCTCTCGACATTGACGGCGCAGCCGCTGTTGCGCAGCGCGCCGCCGATCGCTTCTTCTGACGTGGCCGAGGCGAGCAGCAACTGTTCCGAGGCAATGCGTTCGAGCAGATGCTCATGCCAAGGGCTCCCCGTGCCGTGCTCGACGATGCACGCCACCTGGATCTGGTGCATGGCGTAGACCATGCCGGCCGACGAGCAGGCCCCGCCCAGCACACGGCAGAGGGCCGCAACGGTGTCGAGCGAGGCGCCGGCGCCGCCGTGCGCGGCGGGCACCATGGCGCTGAGCAGCCGGTGCTGCCTGATGGCGGCAAAGGCTTGATGCGGAAAGGCTGCGTCGCGGTCAACCTGGTCGGCGTGCTTGGCCGCCTCGGTCGCGGCGAGCTGCGCTGCAGCCATCAGTTCGGCGGCGGTGGTGTGGGCCGCCATCGGGCGTGCCAGGTCCACACTGGCTAGCGAGGGGCTCATGCTGCCTCCTGTTGCTGTCTTAGATGCGCGGCCGCCGCTGCCAGCGAGTTGACACTGCGAAAGAGCTGGCGGGTCAGCATGGCGTCCGGGATCTCGATATTGAATGCGTTTTCGATCGCCAGCATCACATGGACGGTGGCAAGCGATGACAAGCCGGCCTCGTAAAGATCGGCCTGGTCGTCGAGCGCGTCGACCGACACGTCGAGCCGCGCCACATCGGCAAGGATTTGTCGAATGGTTGCCTTCATCACTGTGTCTCCTCGGTGAGGATGGTCGGGATTCATCATTGGGCCGCAGCGGCAGGCCGCCTTCGGTGCGCTGGCCCACCAACCTTGCATATCGGTTGCCGGCGCCGGTGCTCGGGGGCGCGAACGGCTCAGACCGCCTCGCGTCCCGTCCAGCCGTGCAGCGCGGTGCGCAGGATAATGTGCAGGTCCAGGCGGAAGGACCAGTTGCGGATGTAGAAGATGTCGAACTCGATGCGCTTGCGCATCTTCTCCACCGTGTCGGTCTGGCCGCGCAGGCCATTGATCTGCGCCCAGCCGGTGATGCCGGGCTTGACCCGGTGGCGCAGCATGTAGCGATCGATGACCTCCTTGTAGATCTCGTTGTGCTCGATGGCGTGGGGACGCGGGCCCACCACCGACATCTCGCCACGCAGCACGTTGATGAACTGCGGCAGCTCGTCCAGGCTGGTGCGGCGCAGGAAGGCGCCGATACGGGTGACGCGCGCATCGCCGCGCACGGCCTGGGTCACGCTGCCTGCTTCCTGGTGCTGCACCATGGTGCGGAACTTGTAGACGCGGAACGGCCGGCCATCCATGCCCAGGCGGGTCTGGTGGAACAGGACCGGGCCGGGCGAGGAGCGCTTGACCAGCACGGCGATCAGCAGCAGCAGCGGCGACAGCCCGACCAGCGCCGCCAGCGCGAAGGCGCGGTCGAAGCTGGCCTTGAGCAGACCCGTGATGCCCGACTGCGGCGGGCTGTTCAGGTCGATGACCGGCAGGCCGAGGAAGTCGCTGAAGCGATGGCCGAGCAACTCGACCGCCATGATGTCGGGCACCCAGCGGATGTCGATCAGGTCATTGCGGAAGTGGGATACCACGTCATAGAGATCACGGCACGCAGCCATCGGCAGCGTCAGCCAGATTTCGCGCACGCCGTTGTTGCGCACGAACGCGCAGACCTGCTGCAGCGAATCCAGCCGCGTCACGCCCGCGGGCACCGGCTGCTCCGTGCCTTCGTCGTAGATACCGGCCACGTCGTAGCCCGCGCCGCGATTGTTCCGTACGCGCTGGTACATCTCGTGGCCGAGCGAGCCGTAGCCCAGGATCACGACGCGCTTGGCATTGATGCCGTGCTCGCGCACGCTGCCCAGCATGCCGTAGAGCACCACCCGCGAGGCCAGCAGCATGACGGCGACGCTCAGCACCCAGCCCATCGACCAGAGCCGGGACAGCGCGGCCGACTGGTGCATCAGGTACGCAGTGACCAAGCCCAGCACGCACACCGCGCCCCAGGCCGCGAGCGTGCGCACCGCCAACGCGGCGCGGCTGCGGCCGCGCCAGGAGTTGTACAGGCCACAGGCGGGGAACACCAGCAAGGTGCTGACCGAACACAGCACGGTGATGAAGCCATGGACCGGGGCGGCGCCCCGCAGGCCTTGGGGGAACAGGAGCGCGCCGACCACCACGCCGCAGGCGGCAACGATGGCCGCGTCGGCGAAACGATACAGGATTTGCAGGGCGGCCTGCCTCTCGGCAACGAATGCGCGCACCGTCGACATGATTTGCCTCCATCCGGCGAGCCGGACTTGTTATGCAGATCATGGTTGCGCCGCGGCGGCGATACAGTCTGTTTGCTTGCGCACACACACGCTCAGGACGCGTGCTGGCCGGCTGGGCAGCCCGGCTCAGGGCGGCGTGGAGGTGGGCATGCAGGCCAGCAGCGCGGAACCCTCGCGCTGTCCAGCCCATTCGCGCCATTGCCCGCGCTGGAATGGCTTGTCGCGCCCGGCCAGCCGGGCGGCAATGATTTCGAGCCAGTGATGCGTGGGCGCGGCGACGCCAACCGCCGGCACCCCCAGCATCAGGACGACCACCAGCGCGCCTGCCAGGGCCGGCGCGGAGCGGGCCGGCCGCCGGCCCCAGAAGATGAAGCTCAGGCTGACGGCAAATCCGAGCGCAAGCCCGCTCAGTACTTCGGAGCCGGAATGTGCCTCCAGCTTCAGCCGCGATACGCCAACCAGCAACGCCAGCAGCAGGCCGATCCAGCCAGCGCCAACCGCAAGACGAGGATGCCGCGCCGACACGACCAGGTAGAACAGCACTGGCAGTACCGACGCCGACATCATGCTATGCCCGGAAAACCCAGTGAAGTTGAGCGCCGCGCAGCCGATGCCCCAGCCCATGAAGGCCAGCTTGGAGGCCAGCACCACCGCGGCGGTCACACCGAAGCTCAGCACCCAGCGGCGCGCGCTGGCAACGGCGCCGGCATGGAACAGCCATGCGGCGATCAACACGGCGCAGGGCAGCAGAAGGGAGGTTTCGCCAAAGCGGGAAATGAAATGCCAGGGAATCATGATGGCTGTCAGGGGGCGAGCACGCGAGCAAAGTAACACAGTTGCGCGACGGGCTTGCCTGCCGCGCGTGCTTTCGGGTCGGCCTAAACCCAGCCAAAAGCATGAGGCGGCCAGGGTGCCAGCCGCGGGGCCACGCGGTGGCGCGAAGCGCGCGCTGGGCTGGCGGGTCTGCGCGGGGAGCCGGCGGGCCAGCCCTTCAGCCATGTGGCAGATGCGTCTTCTGGTCGATACAGCTACCGCCGGGGTTTAGCTATCGTCGGAGAGTGGCCGGCCGAGCGGAATCGAGCAGGCCACTTTAGAGTCCGCATGGTCCCCCGGTCGGCGGACTCTTTTTTTTGTGCGGCGCATTCTGGTTTTGGCAATCTTGCCGGGCAGCCATCGGCAGGCAGGAAAAGAAACAGGCCACGGTTTGCCGCCTCTGCCGGCCGGCTCGACCGTGGCCATCAAGATCCGGCGCAGCATGCGCTGCGACCGAAACACGCGTGCGCGCATCCCTGCCGGCATGCGCACCGGAAAAGCTCCGGTCCCCCGAACACGCGCTTCTCGTCGCTCCCTCTTCTTGTCCTGCCCTCGTGGTCTTGCCGCGGATGACCAGGTGTCTGCATCCCGCGCTGCTACCGGGACGCCCTATCCAGTGGCCGCGGCCTAGCCGGCCGCCGGCTCATGCACGCACTCATGCACGCGCTCCAGCGCCGGCTCGCTCGCCACCACCACGCAGTACTCGTGGCGAGCGA
>NZ_BAAILO010000404.1:63547-77510 GCF_054589115.1 Cupriavidus sp. 8B
GCTCACCGGCAAAAGTCGCTGCCGCGATCGCAGCAGCCTCGCATGCGTAACGCCTGCCATGCAACTCTCCGCGATACAGCAGCGGTTCGTCGCGCCCGGTAGTCAACCTGATTTCGTAGCAGCACGCCCACTTGCCCCGGCCCTCCGGCACGGCAAAGCCGCGCACGACCAGGATATCCAGCCCGTTTTCCATACGACCCCCTGTGCAACGCGCGGCGGCCGGTTTGACACTGAGCGTCCCGGCTTCGTTATCCGCGCGCTTTCAGCATAGGTGGCCGCATCGGCGCGCGCATCATCCCCTTGCCGTAGACCCACCTGAACTGATGGGGGAAGGCGGTGGCACGGCAAAAGCCCGGCGCGGAAAACACTGGCCGCCGGCGCGCACCAGCGCCACGGCGGCCCGCGTTTGCTCGGGCGTGGCGGGCACCGGCAGGCAGCCGCTGGCGCCAAGGCTGGCGGCGTAGCGCGCGAACTCGGGGTCGGGGGCCTCGCACATGACCAGCCAGCGCCGCGGCGCCAGGCGGGAGTGGAGTGCATCGAGCAGACGGAACGAATCGGTATCGGTGCCGCTGCAATCGAGCAGCGCGAAATCGATGGGACCTGGCGGTAATTCGGCCGGGGTCGCTTCCAGCAGCCATTCGGGGGTCTGCGATAGCACGGGGGCGAGCGCGGAGAGCTCGCGGAGGTGCCGCAGCACACCCCGTCGCAGCATCATATTGTGGGCAAGCAGGAGCGTTGTCATCGGCTGTGGGTGACAGCGGGTTGCGTTGGTTGCGCGAAGCCAGCGAGCGCCAGGATCGGCTTCCCGCGAGAGGCACTTGTTGATCAGGGTAGCAAGTACAGCACTACGCCGCCTCGTGCATTCGGATGAGGCGGCGTGTTGCAGAGGATGGAGTCGCTGGTGCTCTGGACCGCCGGGCGCCACTGCGCGCGCCCGGCGGGACTAACAATCAGGCCGCCTGGCAGACACTGGCCAACTCGACCGGCGACAGCCCGGCGCCGCGAACGGGCACGGCAGCCGTTGCCGGGCCCGGCCAGCTCAGCTTCGCGCCACGCTGCAGCGCTACGTACACGGCCTCGCCCTTGTTGCGCACGTGCAGCCGCTGGTAAAGGGTGCACGCATGCGTCTTGGCGGTGGCCACCGAGATATTCAGCAGGCGGCTGACGGTCTTGATCGGATAGCCACGCGCCAGCAGCGCCAGCACCTCGTACTGGCGCTCGGTAATATTGAGCAGGTGCGAGCCGGCCGAGGGCGTTTCCGGCTCGGGCGTGGCGGCAGTGGGGAGGTGCTGCGCCGGATGGGCCGCAGCGGCGAGTTCGCCGTCCACCTGGATCGGACCGGCATGCATATATAGCGTGGCCGGCGACGGCCTGGCCGGGACCGAAGGCCATGGGACCGGATTCGCGTTGACGCGCCCCGCCTGGGCCCGGGCCGGAAAACACTCGCCATCGGCAAGAACAAGGCGAATCGCCGCGTCCAGCATGTCGGCGCTGCAGGCCTTGGACAACAGGCCGCGCACGCTGTCGGGCATGGCGGCTCCGTTTTGCGGCGACAGAATCTGTTCGGATAGCACAAGCACCCGCTTCGGCATCAGGGTCTGGCAGACCTGCTCCAGTTCCTGCCAGCTCAATGCCGGATCCGCCGACAATCCGTAGATCATCAGGTCGGCATGGCAGAGCCACTCGGCTGGATAAGGCAGGGCGCCTGGATCGATATCGACGAGGTCGCCGTGGAGGCCGGCCTGGGTCAACAAATGGCGCAGACCCAGGCGCAGGAGGGGATGAGGCTCGATCAAGAGGATTGTGGCCATGGCCGCTCTCTTTTTTTGTTACGGCATGGCGAGCCCCGCGACAACCCGCACATGCTAACGGAAATGCCCACTATGCTGCGGTTGC
This sequence comes from Cupriavidus sp. 8B, assembly GCF_054589115.1. Classification (NCBI taxonomy): domain Bacteria; kingdom Pseudomonadati; phylum Pseudomonadota; class Betaproteobacteria; order Burkholderiales; family Burkholderiaceae; genus Cupriavidus; species Cupriavidus sp. 8B. Next base: position 65,444 of record NZ_BAAILO010000404.1, read on the forward strand.
ATTTCCATACGATCCGTTTCGTCTCCAGGCCGTGGCTGCGTACCCGTCCAGGTCCCGCTGCCGGACTGACCATCCCGTGGAGTCGCTTTCGAATCGCCCCGTTTGCGTTTTTTACGCTGTAGATGTTTCTTAAGTCAGAGTTAAAGAAATCTAACTCTGGGTCTCAGGATATGCACTGGCGGGGGTGAATGCAAGTCAGGGTTACACACGGCGAAGCGTGTCGTGCGATACCAACGGCGTTGGGCGGCGTGGCCGGATTGGGCTGCCCCAGGGGGGTTAACCGGGGAAAGTGGGGTGTTTTGCCGCTATAATTATCGGCATTGAATTTCACTATGCATTTATACCCGGATGCATTTAGCGATTGATTAAGTGCCTTATGAATCAAGATCTTAGCGACCAAATCGAGCGTTGTCATGCAGCCCGGTAAGGCCCCTAACCTGAGTCTCACTCGCAGCGAATTTGCCGCTGTTCGGGCCTACGTACAGGGCATGCCGGCCGCCATGGTAGCCGGGCGCTACCTCTGCGACGACAGCGACGATGACGACACCGGTGGCGAATCCGCCTTGCGGCTGCTGCTCGGGCTGCGCGACCGCATGGTGCAGCTGGCGCACCTGCATAGCCGGCAGGATCTGGCCGAACTGCTGGAAGGCGGCCCTGGCCGCTCTAACCGGGGGATGGATCGACGGGTCGAAGCCCTGGCCGAACTGGAGCGGCTTGGTACCGCCCAGCCTCGTGCCGATCATGGCATCGAACTCTGGTTTTCCCCGGCCCTGGCGAGGCGCTTGCGAGCGCAAAAGATATCAAATCTGCACGTCCTGGTGGATCTTGCCAATCGCCATGGCAATGCATGGTGGCGCTCGGTGCCGCGCATCGGCGCCCTTGCCGGGGCAGCGATCAACCGGTGGCTCGCCGATCATCGGGATGTCGTCCGGGATGAGCGCGGAGAGCCGTTGCTGCGCGAGCACGTTTTCGCCCGGGGCGCCCTGGCCGAAGCCACGCTTGGGCCGCGGTTGCGCCAGCTGGTGCCGTTTGAACTGATGCGCGAGGAAGAATCGGGTACGGTGGCGACCATCGATCCTGAGAGTGATGCTATAATCACTTTTAGAAGTGACCTTGCTGCCGTTCGGGCTTGGCTCGCAGCGAATCAGGCGCAGCAAAGTACCTGGCTGGCCTACCGCAAGGAGGCCGAGCGGCTCTTGCTCTGGGCGGCGATGGAGCGAGGCAAGCCGCTGGCCAAGCTGGATCGGCAGGATCGACAGGACTATTTTGCTTTCCTTCGTCATCCTGCTCCCGCGCGGTTGTGGGTCGGCCCGCGTGCGCCAAGGGAGTCCGCGGCATGGCGGCCGTTCACCGGTCCGCTATCGGAGAGCAGCGTGCTCCATGCTTCGCGCATCCTGGGAGCGCTGTTTGAATGGCTGCAAAGCCAGGGGCATGTTGCGGAGCACATCTGGCAGCCCGAGAGCCAGGCGAAGAGGATGGCGTTGCGCATGGCGGTGCCGGTTGCCGCCGGTACCACCCTCGAGCCCGAAGCGCTGGCTAGATTCCTGGCCTGGCTAGTTGCCCAGGGCCGGGATCCCGAAGGCCTTCGCTATCGCGCCGCCGAAGCCGCAGTGCGCTTGTTGCAAGAGCAGCCGATCGGATTTGCGAGCCTGGCGACATTCACGCGCGACATGCTTGGAATGCACGAAGAAGTTGGTACGCATGAAGAAGTTGGTACGCCCGGCGCCATGGAAGAGCGCCGCGGGAACGAGGGTCTTAGCGAAGCCGCTCGCAGCGCACTGGAGCGTCACTGGCAGGACCGCGGGCTGGATTGGGCCAGCCTGGCTGGCCAGCCGATCGTGCTCGTCGGCCCTCCCCGGCTTCCACCGACCGGCCGTGCCAGGCGCAAGGCAGACAGGTCGCCTGGCTCAGGTTATTCGGTAAGGGGGTTGCACGCCTTGTTGAGCCAGGCGATCGAGCGGTATCGGGAGGCCGAAGATGCCGAGTTTGCGGCCCGCTCGCCGCGCGACCTGGCGGGGCGAAGAACCCGGATGAAGCGCGTTGCGGCGGGCGGGGCGGGAAGCATGGTCCCTGAGGATTCTGGGGCAGGCATGGAGGACCATGTCGCTGCGGCCCTGGGGTGACCGGTGGGGTGGTGAGCGCTGCCCTCCCCCTCTCCTCTTCTCTTCTACGCAAGCTGTCAGCTAGCGGTCTTCTCCAGGCCGAAACGCGCCTTGAGGGTCTCGACCAAGGCTTCGCGCGCGCCTCGGTCGCCCACCTGGACGTCCAGCACCACGCGACCGGAATCCCACTCCTTGATCGTGCCCAGCAACTGCCCGGCGTCGCTGCGGATCTTGTATTGGCGGCTGATCTCCTTGATCTTGCGCGCCTTGCCTTCCTGCGCATGCTTGCGAATCGCCTCGACCTCACGGCTGGACAAGCCCTCTGCCATGATGCGTGTGGCCAGGTCCCGCGTGCGGTCCTCGCCAACGATCTTGCAGTAGAGCGTCAGCTCATAGCCGGTGGCAATCCCGATCGCGCTGGGACGCTCGCGCATGACGCCCAGGACCGACTCGGGCAGTCTCAGCAGCGCCAGCGTCTTGTTAACCGTGCCGGCTGACATGCCCGTCAGTTCGCAGATATCTTCCTCTTTCTGGACCTTGCCTTCGTCCAGCAGTTGTCGCCAGGCAATCGCATTGTCCAGCGCCGACTGATCGGAACGCTGCTCATTGAGCAAGAAGGACAGCCGGTAGAAATCGAGGTCACTCAGGTTGCTCTCGATGAAGCATTCCATCTCGAGCTTGCCCGCGGAGGCCAGCGCACGCTTGCGGTAGTGGCCATCGATCAGGATGTAGTGCCCCGGCCGGGCCGGATCCGGTGTAGCCAGGCCCGGTGTCTTCTGGCCGTGAGTGGCGATCGAAGCCGCGCGTTCTTGCACCACCACCGGATCGTAGATGCGGCGGGCATTGAACGGATTGTCGTGGAGCTGCGCCAGCGGCACGTTCATCAGGATCCGGCCGCCCTCCTCCTCCTCGAACTCACTTTCAGCGCTGAAAATGGGGCTCGGCTCTCGGCCGCGCGCCTGGAGCAAGCCGTTCGGATGTTGCGAAATTGCCGCTTCGGCACGGGCAAAGCGATCGATCGCGTCTCCTCGCGTTTTTTCAGCCGCCATTCCCGCCAACATGCCTGCCTTCAGGCTATTCAATTTTGTCGCCATACCTAGTACTCAATCAAAGACAATACTTCGTCGACCATCATGTCGACTTCCTGCACGGACTCGCGCGCGCCTGCCACACCGTGCACAGTGCATCCGATCGCCTGGCATTCGCGGAACGGTGAGCGCGAGCCGATCATCGATTGCATCAGCGGTATCTCCAGGTCGTCCCCGAGGATTTCAATCGCCTGTCGCGCAATGGAAACGCGTCGCTGCACCATGTTTGCCATGACGCGAATACGCAACGTCTCATTCTGGACCTGAGCGTGTTGGGCCAGGGTCTTGGCGGCCACCGCGGCCCAAAGGTCGGGAGGCGATGGGACAACCGGGATGATTGCCAGATCGGAAATCAACAGGGCGCTCGAAGGCGCTGCCGAATGTACCGCCGGAGGGCAATCGACCACGATGTAATCGTAGTCCTGGATGAATTTCCTGACTTCGCGGTGCATCGCGCCGCCGGACGGAGCCAGGCCGATCACGGAAGCAGGAAAAGGCCGCTCGTCGCTTGCCTGGGCAGCCCAGCGCGTTGCCGTGCCCTGCTCATCCATATCCACAAGCATCGATCGCGCGCCGCGCAATCCGAGCGTACCTGCGAGATGCATGCTGACCGTAGTCTTTCCGCACCCGCCTTTCTGGTTAAAGACCGTGATGATTTTAGCTGGCACTACGACCTCTCTTTCAGCGCTGAAAGCGCGATTATCTCTAGCCGCAACTTTAGTCAAAGTGACGTGCTGGCTCAACTGTTTTTTGAATTTATATTTTAAATGTAATATTGGCGGGAATATTTCGCGTTATGGAAATGAAAGATTTCCACTTGAAATGCGGCATGGAATACGCCTAAAGTAGCGATAGTGCGTCTTTCGACGCACATGACACAACTAGACAAACTGGTTATGATGCCCGCAACAGTCGAGTCAAGTCGTGTCACCTCGTCGGCGTCCGTTCGGTAACTACGAGAACTTAGCGTGCTTGAACGGTTGTTAGCGTTGTTTGCGTTGTGTACAAGAACTTGCTTCGAAAGGAAATTCACATGGCAACCGGTACGGTCAAATGGTTCAATGAGACCAAGGGCTTTGGCTTCATTACCCCGGACGACGGCGGTGCGGATCTGTTCGCGCACTTCTCCGAAATCCAGGGTTCGGGCTTCAAGACGCTCAAGGATGGTCAGCGCGTCACGTTTGAAGTAAAGCAGGGCCCGAAGGGCTTGCAGGCATCCGCCATCAAGCCGGCCTGATCTCACGAATCACGCCGAAATCGCAGACTGCGCCGGGCTCTCGGGCTTGACGCGGTAGGCAAAGCAAAAGGCAAGCGTTCCACGCTTGCCTTTTGTGCTTCTTGCAGCGCGAAAACCTCTCCCCTGCTCAACGCCGAGGCGGTTCCGCTCCATTTCCGGCGTACCTAATGAAAAACCCGCCCGGTGGTTCAGCGGGCGGGTTCGGCAATGCATCCGGCCAGGCTCAGGCGAGCTTGCGAACGCTCGTCCGGGAAGGCTGCAGGATCAGGGCCTTGGACGAATCCGCGTCCACCTTGGCGCCCGGATAGACAACCAGCACGTCCTTGAGCGCCTTGCGGAACAGTGCGCGGAATTTTCGCTCACTCTCGGTTTCAGTGCCGAACTGCATCTGCAGGGCTTCCCACGGAATCTCGGTACGACGCTGGATCGTGAAGAAGCGGTAAGTCAGCCAGGAGTATACGTCCAGCGCGAACGGCGACTGCTTGAGCGCCTTCAGCGCACGCATATCGACTGGAACGGGCCGGTTAACCAGTTCATTGAAAAACGGCTCGGACAGCACCACAAAGCTCTCGAACATCGAACCTTGCCCCGGCTGCATGGGATCCCACCAGGTCGACAGCTGGTCTGCCAGCAGATAACCGACGCGATCGATCGAAAGCGGCTCGTGGCTCTGGTTTTGATTCTGGCTCGGCGTGGATTTGTTCTGGACGATCGCAATGGTGGCCGAGAACAGGCGGATCATCTGCTGGCGCACCAAGGTCATGGTGCCGCGCTTGCCACCTGTGGCCATCGGAATGCCCAGGTTGTACATGAACTCGGACAACGAATTGCCCAGCGAAATGCGGCGGTCCTCGACCGTCCCGGTAAACTCGCCGCGTTTCTTCTTGGCCATGATCTCCTTACCGATCCAGGCAAGCATCAAGCGCGGATAGGAGCCATAGGGATAGCCCAGCGAGACCGTCTCGGACACCAGTTTCTGGCGACCGTTGCTGGCCTTCTCTGAACGCTGCTGGGTGAAGTATCCAGGCTGGATCATCAGCGAAATATTTCCGCTGGTCCGCGTCCACACTGGCGGGGCGCCCTTTGGCGCCCGGTAAGGCAAGGTGACCTGCACGCTGGCCCGGCTCAGAAAGCCAACCTCGCCACTTTGCCAGGCATCTTCGCGTTCCATGGCCTGGGCTTCGTCGAACAGGCGCTGGAACTTCTCGGACGGAACCAGACTGTTCTCGTCGCCGGGAACGATGATGCGGGGGGGCTCACTGTCCATATCGGCTGGACCGCGAGACCCAAGGATGGTCTGGCTGCGTTTGATGGGCATATTGGCGTGCTTCGGAATACACGACTTTTTACGCGAAGCAATCCGCCTTGTCACGCAGAAACGGGTTCGGTAGACGAATTTCCTGCAATGCCGCGTGTTTTGGGCGTGCTGGGTCTCATGGCTGATTGCATGGTGGACTGCGGTGGGCAATCCCGAAGGGTTGTCCACGGAAGGCCAGCCATCAGCTACCGGTAAACGTTAAGAGTATGGGTTAACTACTTGTAAACCGTATACGGGAGACCCAGGGCCTTGATTCGTATGGGGAAAAACACCCTCCGCGAACCCGATTCTGCGTGAAACCGTACTCGATTCTGCGAAGTGCTGTACCCGATTCTGCGGTATACCGAACCCGTTTCAGCGCAAAGCCCGAACCGGTTTCTGCGTGGATAACTCCCTGTTCCCACAGGCTTTTCCACAGTTGGGAGCATCAAAAGCGTACCCGTTTCTGCGTGCGCTGAGCGCTTTTCGTCACGTATACCGCGTAAACCGGCGTTTCGGAGAAGTTATCCCCGCAGATTTTGGTACGCCCCCAGGTTTACCAAAGCCCTTTTAGCCGCCTTGCGTACCCAATTCTGCGTAGCGAAGGCCCTCGCCGTTCCATTTGCGTACCCAATTCTGCGCTGGGGCATTTGAAAACCGACTTTTCAGGGTTCGCCTGCCCGAAGCGTACCCGTTTCTGCGGCGTACCCAATTCTGCGAACCCCTGTTGGAGATCGCGTTTCGCCGAAAGCGTACCCGTTTCTGCGTGCCTGCCGCGACCACGTTTTCCGCATTCCGTACCCGTTTCTGCGTCCACCTGGCGGGTCCTCTTGCGGGAAAAATATTTCTCTTCTCATTATACACAAGCTTCGTACCGAAAGCGAGTGCTTGCACTCAAAAAGAGCAAATAGGTAAAAGGGTTTTGCCAGGCGTACCCGTTTCTGCGCTTGCTGCCGAAGGGGCCCGTGCCGATGCGGGTTTCTGCTGCGAGCGTCTGTCAGACATGCGTACCCGTTTCTGCGGCGGCAACCAGGCCGGGAAGGGTCCAGCGCGTACCCATTTCTGCGCGAAAATGACAATTTCCTTGCCTGGGCAAGGAAATTGGGGCGGTAAGCGACGTGGAATGCGGCCGAGGGACCGCCTGGAGGGGGCAAGCAGGTGCGCGAAAACGCGATCTGAGCGCCTGGGCGTACCCGTTTCTGCGAAATTTCAGGTGTTCGAGTTGCCGGGGCGGCGAGAAGAAAAAAAACGGCGGCGTACTCGTTTCTGCGTTGTGATATTGCGTCAGTCGACCCCTTGCGAGATGCCCTCGGAGATGCTCGCTGCGCTCAGATGCCGATGCGCAGCTGAATTTCACACCTTGCGTACCCGTTTCTGCGTGGCTGGTCGCTGCCCGGCTTCAGGAGAGGCGACTACAGGCGGTGAAATCTCGGTCCCCGGGAGGGGGCGTACCCGTTTCTGCGGCGCGCTGGCCAGCACGGAAGCCAGCCTGAGAGCGATGGGCCGGTCCAACAGCACCGTGCGTACCCATTTCTGCGTGGGGATTCGCAGGCATGCCGGGATCGATCTGGCCGCAGAGAGCGGGGCGTACCCGTTTCTGCGTGCCTTGCGAGGGGGATTGGCTGATGGCGTGCCAGGCGAGAGCAGTGGCGCCGTCTCTGCGGCGATCCCACTGCGGTGCGGGACTTGGGCAAGGCCAAGGCGGATTGCGGGACGAAAAAAAACCCCGCCTCGAGAGGCGGGGTCTTCCTGACTGGGCGCACCCCTAGCGGGGTGCCAGTCTACTGCTTACAGCGGCGTGATGTTCGCAGCTTGCAGGCCCTTCGGGCCGTTCTTGACTTCGAACGACACGCGTTGGTTTTCCTGCAGCGACTTGAAACCGTCGGAGCGGATTTCAGAGAAGTGCGCGAAGAGATCGTCACCGCCAGCGTCCGGCTTGATGAAACCGAAGCCCTTGGCGTCGTTGAACCATTTAACGATACCGGTTTGCATGGTATTGCTTTTCCTGGGAAAAATTTAAAAGAAACGGATAGCTCACGCATATCCGTGCAAAGCAACTCAAGGAAAGGACACCATGGACAACGGAAGTACCATGACGGTGGCTAACGAATGTGCTGTTGCCTCGTCGCTTGAATCTAGCGGGGTTTATACGGCGGATTAGCGCCAGCGTCAAGGTAGGGTCATTCTGGATGTCTGCCTGGATCCACTGCCAGCCATCGTTGGAACATCACGTTCTTCAGATGAAGCCTATTCGCCGCTAGCGCTGCGCCGAGGCGGAAATTGCCCGACAGTACGCTCGGCAGGGCCGGCGTGCACGGCACGCAACCTGAGCCGCAGGCGCAAGCCGGAAACACAGGCCGCAACCACGATAACAGGAGACCCCATGCCGGTACAGGAACCCATCAGCCAACCCACGCCACCCGCCGCCGCCGGCGCTTCGCTGGTGGAACGCTGGTTCAAGCTTAGCGAGCACCGGACGGACGTGCGCACCGAGCTGCTGGCGGGGCTGACCACGTTCCTGACCATGGCCTACATCATCTTCGTCAACCCGAGCATCCTGGGCGATGCCGGCATGCCGAAGGACGCCGTATTCGTGGCAACCTGCGTGGCGGCCGCGATTGGCACGCTGATCATGGGGCTGTACGCCAACTACCCGATCGCGATGGCGCCGGGCATGGGACTGAACGCCTACTTTGCCTACACGGTTGTCAAGGGCATGGGCTTTCCCTGGGAGGCCGCGCTGGGCGCCGTCTTCATCTCCGGCTGCCTGTTCCTGCTCGTGACCCTGTTCCGGGTGCGTGAGATGATCGTCAACGGCATCCCGCACTCGATCCGGGTGGCGATTACCGCGGGCATCGGGCTCTTCCTTGCCATCGTCGCGCTCAAGAACGCTGGCATCGTCACCGCGAGCCCCGCCACCCTCGTCACCATCGGCGACCTGCACCAGACCCCTGCCATCCTTGCGATCGTCGGCTTTTTTGCGATCGTCGCGCTCGACCACCTCAAGGTCAAAGGCGCCATCCTGATCGGCATCCTGCTGACCACCCTGCTCAGCTTCGTGGTGGGCGACAACACCTTCCACGGCGTGTTTTCCGCCCCGCCCTCGATTGCGCCGACCCTGTTCAAGCTGGACATTTCCGCCGCGCTGTCGATCGGCATCATCAACGTGGTGCTGGTGTTTTTCCTGGTCGAGCTGTTCGATGCCACCGGCACCCTGATGGGCGTGGCCAATCGCGCCGGGCTGCTCAAGGCGGGCAAGATGGACCGGCTGAACAAGGCGCTGATGGCCGACAGCACGGCGATCATGGCGGGCTCGTTCCTGGGCACGTCGTCCACCACCGCCTATATCGAAAGTGCCTCCGGCGTGCAGGCGGGCGGCCGCACCGGGCTGACCGCGGTCACCGTAGCGGTGCTTTTCCTCGCTTGTCTGTTCATTTCGCCGCTCGCGGGCACCGTGCCGGGTTATGCGACTGCGCCGGCGCTGCTTTACGTGTCCTGCCTGATGCTGCGCGAGCTGGTGGACCTGGACTGGAGCGACGCGACCGAGGTAGTCCCAGCCGTCCTGACGGCGCTCGGCATGCCCTTCACCTATTCGGTGGCCAACGGCGTGGCCTTCGGCTTCATCACCTATGCCGGGCTCAAGCTGCTGACCGGACACGCCAGGAGCGTCCCGCTCATGGTGTGGATCATCGCGGCGGTCTTCATCTTCAAGTTTTATTACTTGCCGGGGCATTGAGCCAGGCGCCCGCTTGAAGCGCCGCATAGGCGAGCGCGTTTGCCGGGTGACGAGAAGAGCGTACCCGTTTCTGCGTGGCTCGCCGCGACCCTCCCGCGTTTCCCCGCCACGCGGGGGCGTACCTGTTTCTGCGTACCCGGAGCCTACCTCCGAATAAGATTGCGTACCCATTTCTGCGCGGAATGTAAGTGACCAATTACCTCGCGTGGCAGATTATGTGTGCCAAGGCGCTCATACTAAAGGATGATATTCGGCTGAGTACCCATACTGAGGACTGGACAAACTGGCCCAAATGCACTGAACTAGAGGCGTGGCAGATTGCGGGGCGCTTCAGGGCGCCCCTTCTTGACTCCGGCACTCCGGGGTCGCGCCGGCTGGCTCAGCGTCGTCAGGCTTGCTATCGCGACAACAACAAGTCCACCTCAAGACAGAGGGCAAGGACTGAATGAGCAAACCATCGCCAAGATGGCTTCGCCACCACGAAAAGGAGCGCGCGGATACACGCCCGCCCGATTAGAGCAAACAATAAGACTAAACAAAAGTGGTAATCGCGAACGTGTAGTGCCGGGGGTGTTGTTCAACGGGGATCAATCATGACTGCAGGAGAAATCCGGCGACCCGCCATAGGGCCCATCAGCGAGTCCGCCAGTCTTTCCATTCACCGTGCCTGGGCGGCTTTGGGAGAAGCCGCAGCCGAGGCACCACGCCGAAGCCGCGCCAGCGAGCGCGGCGACCCCGCCGCCAGTACCGTCGAAGCGTTCCTGAGCCAGGACCAGACGCTGCCGGCTTACGCCCGCACCGCGATCGAGCAATTGCTGCAGCGACAACGAACGATGGATGGTGAGTTGTCCCGCCAGCGCGCGCTGCTGCAGGAATGGATACTCAGCCAGTTGACCTACAAGGCGCTCTATTACCGTTACTCCGGCCAATCGCCGGAAGCGCCGCGTACCGAGCTGATGCGCGAGAAAGACCAGGTGCGCCGACATATTCGCGACCAGCTCCATGCCGGTGGCGACCACACCGCCATTCTTGGCGAGCAGTCCCGTAGTCAGTCCAAGCCGTGATGCCGACGTTGCGCGTGGGGGATGCCCCTCAACCGACTCGGCTTGACCGCATACAGGGCCCGCATGAGAGCGGGACCGCGGAGCAAGCCGGAATAGTCAAGATGCTCAATGTCAGGGAGAACGTTATGGACCGACTGTGCAAGGCGGCGACACGCACCGCACAGGTGTTGGTCGTATCGCGCCACGAAGCCTATGGATTTGATCCGGCCCAGTTCGGCTCTGGCTGGGAGATTCGCCACATCCAGCAGATCCGGGATCTTAGCCGGGTAGTGCGGGGCAGCGCGCCGATGGCCGGCGTGCTCGATCTCGAGACGGAATACAGCGATGCCGAGCTGACGCAGCTCGAGCAGAGCCTGCAATACCTGCACGTGATGTGGGTGGCGATCACGTCGTCGCGCATGCTGGAAGACGAACGCGTGCGCCGGCTGATACGCGACTACTGCGTGGACTACGTGCGCACGCCGTTTTCGTTCAGCGAACTGCTCTACACGCTCAAGCATGCCCATGGCATGGCGTGCCTGCATGGCGCGCGTAGCCACGAACTGATCGGCCACGGTCCCATGATCGGCGAGTGCGCGGTGATGCGCAGCATGTTCCGCTCGCTCGCCAAGGTCGCGCACAACGAGGCGCCCGTCTTTATCTCCGGCGAGTCCGGCACGGGCAAGGAGTTGGCGGCGCAAGCCATCCATGAAGCCTCGAGCCGGCGCAAAGGCCCTTTCGTGGCGATCAACTGCGGCGCCATTCCCCCGCACCTGGTGCAGTCCGAACTGTTCGGCTATGAGAAGGGCGCGTTCACCGGCGCCAACCAGCGCAAGATCGGCTGGATCGAGCAGGCGCAGGGCGGTACCTTGTTTCTCGATGAAATCGGCGACCTGCCACTGGAAAGCCAGGTTGCCCTGTTGCGCTTCTTGCAGCAAGGCACCATCACCCGGCTTGGCGGCCACCAGTCGATCCCGCTGGATTTGCGCATTATCTCGGCGACGCACGTGGACCTGGTGGCGGCGCAGTCGGACGGGCGCTTTCGTGCCGACCTGTTCCACCGGCTATGCGTGCTGACCTTGTCGATCCCGCCGTTGCGCGAGCGCGGAGAGGACATCCTGCTGCTGGCCAACTCGGTGCTTGCCGAGCATGGCCACGAGGCCCATCGGCGCATTCGCGGATTCTCGCCATGTTCCACCCAGGCCATGATGCAATACGAGTGGCCGGGCAATGTGCGCGAACTGATCAACCGGGTACGGCGCGCCATCGTGATGACCGATAACCGCAAGATCACGGCGGAGGACCTGCAACTGCACGGCGGCAGCGACTCGCCACGCAAGACCCTGGACGCGATCCGCGAAGAGGCGGAACGCGAGGCGATCCGTACCGTGATGGCGAGCCACGGTTTCCACGTGGTGCCGGCCGCGCGCGAGCTCAACGTCTCGCGCGTTACGCTGTACCGGCTGATGCACAAGCACAATATCCGCATCGAAGCACACCCCGGCGCCGGCGAATAGCCGGCGAGGCGACGCACAAGGCAGAAGCGGGCCGCGGCCCGCGTTGC
>NZ_BAAILO010000404.1:77601-86883 GCF_054589115.1 Cupriavidus sp. 8B
GCTTTGCTTTGCAGGCTCGCGCCCCCGCGGCGTTCAGAACGTATAGGGGAAACGCAGCGTCACAGTGTAGTTCGGCGCGTCCGGCGTAAGCCCGAGGCCGATCGCGGTGCTCACCGACAAGCCTTTGGTGATCACGTGATTGAAGCCGAATGTCATGGTTGCCACGTTAGCCCGGCTGCCGATCACGGTCTGCGTGATGCCCGAGGTGGTGACCTGCGTGCTGGACGAGATAGCGGCATTGAAGGCCATCGACATCGACGTGCGGTCGTTGAGCGCGAGCGCGAGGCCACCACCGAGCCCGATGGTGTCGCCCAGCTTCACGTCGGCCGGCGTGACTTGCCCCTGCACCGAAGAGATATCGCTCACCGAGCGCTTGATGTTGTAGGTGTAGCTGGCATTGAGGAACAGCACCACGGGGTCATACGTCTTGAGCAGCGACAGCCCGGCCGTCACGGCCCACACGCCGTTGCCCGTTGGCAACCGGTCGGCGATGTTGAGGTTGTTGTTATTGGAATCCGCCGACACCAGCTTGATGCCGAACGGTGTGCGCCCGGTGGGCGCGCGCACGCGGATGCTGCCGACCACGTCGGGCGCGGCGCCGCTCTCGCGCAGGAACTGGTAGTACAAGCCCATGCTGATATCGCCTAGCGCCGTGGTGCTGAGCGTGGCATCGGACAGGCTCGAGGCGGAGCCGCCCGCGCCGCCGGAGATGAAGTTGGTGTTGCGGTACATCACCGGCAGATCGAAGTCCATCGACAGGCGGTCGGACAGGCCGTAGCGCGCGATGGTGTCGTACGTGAGCGTGTGCGACTTGGTCTGGTTGAGGTTGATGGTGCCGAGGAAGATGGCATCCAGCGCCAGGAAGCCGGACAGCGACAGGGCGCGCCGGTCGTAGTAGCTGTAGATAAAGCCGCTGTCGATGGTCAGGCGCCGCTCGAACAGCGGCGCATGCTCGCTCTGGTAGACCAGGTCCTTGCTCTGCACGCGCGCCTGTTGCTGTGTCTCGCGCGCATCCGAGCCCACTACCGGCGTGTCGCCGGCAGGCGTCGCCGTGGTCGCGCCGCTCGCGGCGGGGCCGGCGCTCTGTGCCAAGGAGGGAACACCGGCGGCGGCCATGGCGCCACCGGCGTTCCCGTCGGCACTGCTCCCCGTTCCCACTACTACCCCTCGCCCGCGCGCCCCGACCATTTCCAGGTCGTTCAGGCGCTGCTCGAGAGCCTTGATGGTCTTGTCTTGTTGCTCGACCAGTTGTGTCAGCCGTTCGATCCGCTCGTCGGCACTGGGCTGGGCGCTGACCTGCGCCCACGCGCCAGCCGAGATCAGCGTACCCACCAGGGTACCTATCAGAGCGAATTCGGTCTTCATCTTTCCCCCCGGAAATCTGAATGGGCGCGAAGCGGGTGCGCCAGCCCTTTGCATGCTGGATTATCGTCGCATCGTTGCGATTGCCGCTAGTGCGTCCCGCATGCTGGTTTGTGTCAGTTGCCGGATCGTCAGTTGCTGCACCTGCAGCGTAATGTTGGTGAGGTTGAGCACTTGCTGCGCGTCGCCCGTGATCCGCGCCGCCTGCATCAGGCTGCCGCCTTGCGCATTCTGCGTGGCGCTGCCCGCGGCCGACTGGATGGCCAGCGACACGCCGCCGCCTGGTGCGACCGTGGCGCTGGCGGTGATGCCGCTGCCATGTGCCACCTGCGATGCCGGGGTGTTGCTTGCCACGCTCGCGGTCGGCACCGCCGCGATGGGCGTGGTCTGGGTCGTGATGGTGCTGACGTTGCTGGCCGAATTGCCATCGCCGGCGATCTGCGCGACCTGGCCCACGCCCGCCGCCCGCACCGCGGAGCTGGCGATGCCGCCATTGCCTTGCACATTGCCTGGGGCAAGGCTCTGGACGTGAGCCGACACGCTCGCCGTGGCCTGCGCGGCCGCGTTGCTGGCGGCGAGGTTGGCGGCGGCCACACGGGCGGTTGCCGTGGCGATCGCTGTGTCGTTCTGCCAGCGCGAGACCATTTCCACCACAAAGCCGCTGACCAGGCTCGCCCCCATGTACTTGCCGCGCACGCCGGCCATTTCCGCGTCGGAGACAAGTTCGGCCATCGCTGGCGCTGCCGTCACGTCGCTGGCATCGTCAGCCTCGGAGGACGCGAGCGCAAGCGTTGGCGTGACCAGCGCCATGCCGGCGGAGCAGCCCAGGCAGAGGAGGCGATGCGCGGTGTCCATGTCAGAAGTAATCCATCCGGATCAGGCCAAAGTCCAGCGCCGCGGGCACCATGCCCCCGGCCAGCGCGGCGTTGGTCCGGTTGCGCAAGGCGGGCGCGGCGATGTCGAGCAGCGGCGAGTTCGGATCGAACGGCCGGCCGACGATGGCGAACACCAGCCCGTTCCAGTTGGCAGCGAAGTCCTCCTCCTTGATGATGCGATTGCCCAATGCCGGATCGGCAACGAACACGCGCCCGTCGATGGCCTTGCGCACCACCACGAAATGCAGGTAGCCGTTGACGTCAAGCAAGGTGATGACCGGGATCTTGAGTTGCCGCAGGGCGCTGTAGTCGACGCGGAACCCCCGTCCGCGCAAGCCCAGCGTTTCGACGTAGTTGCGCATGTCGAGCATGGAGAACCCGTTCTTGACCACGGTATCGGCGTCGGAGATGCGCAGCATGTCCTCGACGATCCTGGGCTCCGCCAGGTCAAAGCCGTAACCGTAGCGCAACAACGTGCCCACCGCGGCCGCGCCGCAACTGAAGTCGAGTTGCTGGCGCATCATGTTCTGGTAGCGCATCTCGAGCATGCTCTTGACGGGCTTCCTGAGCATCGGCTGTCCGTCGATGTCGATCGTCATCGTGCTCTGACCATAAGCGCTGAATGCCGCTGCTAGCAGCACGCATGCCCCGATCACGCGGAATAGCGCGCGCATGACACTCCCCCTTGGGCGGGTTGAGCCGGCGCCCCCCCGGGGCCCCGGCTCTCCTGCCGCGTTCGCGTTCTTGCCGCCGTGCTCAGTGGGTCGCCGTGGAAATGGCGAGCCCGTTGCTCTGCGCGTTGCCGGCCCCGGCGGCGATATTCACGCCGATGTTGCCCACTGCGTTGGCCAGGGCGCCCCCGTTGAGCGTGGCGGCGTTGTTCGGCCTGCAGCCGCACATCGACAGGTCATTGCCGTAGGTAGCCTGGTCATTGGACGCGGTTGCCTTGGCCAGTGCGCCGACGGGCTCCCCGCCTTTGCGGCCGCCGCTGCCCATATTGACCGAGGCCGCCAGCGCATTGCTTTGCAGGTTGCCTGCGCCCGCGGCGATGTTCACGCCGACGTTGCCCTTGGCCCCGGCAAGCATGTTATCGCCCATGCTGGCGCTGTTTGCGGCGCCGACCATGTGCATGCCGTTATCCCCGGTCTTCTGGCTGGAGAACACCTGCGCCGAGGCGAAGACATCCGACGCGTCGATGCTGGCCAGCGCGGCCTGGTTGGACTGGCCGTTGCCCGCGCCCGCGGATATGTTCACGCCGATATTGCCTTGCGCATTGAACAGCGCGTTGCCGCCGCCGAATGCGCTATTGGCGGACGGGCCGATGCGCACGTTATTGTCACGCGCGCTTTGCTGGCTGTTGACCACCGCGCCAGATTCGGACCTGAAGTGGATATCGCCCCAGGCAAAGCCGAAGCCACGGACATAGATGTCGTTGCTGATCGCTGTCTGGCTATAGATATCGGCGTCGTCCGGCCGGTCGAAGTAACTGAAGCCGCCAGCAAATGCGCTGCCTGAAAGCGCAATGCCCGCTGCGATGGCGAGGATTTTCGTTCTCATGATTTTCTCCTTCCCTGCTTAGAAAAAAGTGCCCGCCGGGGGACGGAGCACAAAAACGTTGGACGAGACATTCCCCGATCCTGCCGTCTGGTTCAGCTGCACCAGGCCTGTTGCGTTGCGGTAGGCATCTGTCTGGATGATTGCCTCGCGCTGACCCGTTGCATGGCCCGCTGAACCCGGGCGACTTCCTCCGGCCGATTCCGCGGCTAGCAAGCCGTCGGAGATGGCTTCGATCCTGACGCTGGCGGCCGGCGCCAGCACTGCCGCATTGATTTGCACGTTGCCGTTGCCGCTGGCCACGTTCGCCGAAAGCAGCCCGCTGCCATTGGCGAAGGCGCCGCCACCGATCTGGCTTACCGCGCCCGTCGCGGGCGCGGTTGCGCCGGCACGCTGCTGCGATTGCACGCTGGCGCTGCCACCGGCGATGGCGGCCTGGTTGCTTTGCGCATTGCCGCTGCCCGCGGCCAGGTTCACGGCGGCACGACCGGCAACGCCGGCGAGCGCACTGGCATCGATGCGGGTGCTGTCGGAGCCGGTGCCCTGGACCTGTGCGTGGACCGGCAGGCAGGCAAGCGTGAGGCCGGCAAGCAAGACGGCGTGCCTGGCGTGCGCGGTGTGGATGCGGGTCATGGCCGGCCTCCCACCGCAAGCGGCGCCAATCCGTGCATCAAGGCGCCAGTCATGTTGCCGGTAGCGTGCGCGACCTGGCCGGCGATGCCGCCCGAAACGCCTCCAGCACCGCTGCCATTAGCCAGGCCCTCGATCTGGCTGGGCGCCAGGGCCAGCCGCCCGGTGGCGGACTGGCTGGCGCCGGACACGGCGGTGCCGGCGGTGTTGCGGCCTACCGCGGCAGCGAGATCGCTGTCGGTCAGGTCGCTGGCCACGGCAGTGGCGGACTGCTGGAAACGTGCGGACGGAAACGGCTCGACAGCGGCGGCTATCGGCATGTCCCCCTGCGGAATGCCGCGATAGGCAATACGCGGCTCGACGCTGCGCAGAACGACGATATCGCCTGGATCTGCAATCGCGGAGAAGGAAGCAAGGGCGGCGACAAAAGCTGCAAGACCGATGGCGCAGGCCGCGCCAGTCGATACGAACGCCTCCGCGCCGTCATTCGCGCTGGCGGCTGACGCATGGCTGAACTCACTCCCACGTTGTAGGACTCGTCGCGTCATTTTTATATGTCTCCCTGTGGCGAACAGAGCGACAAGCGTGCCAATACCCGGCAATCGAGCACTGGCAACGGTTTGCGGGTGGTAGGCAAGAGCGCGCGGAAGTTCCCCGAGAGGGGAAGAACATTTTGGTTGCAGTGCTGTAACGCGGCATTGCCGATGGCACCGGCCCAAAGCGATGGCCGACTGGGCGCACGGCCATGCTGAGTCAGGCACGACGACACGCCATGAGCGCCCGCAAGGGCGGGCCGGTGCTGGTTGCATCGCTGAAACAACGCAGGGGCCGGCTAGCGTGCCGGCCCGTCTTTGGTGCTGGCAGCAACGCGGGCGGCCCCGGTCGCTTGCGCCTCGTCTGCGCCGCTTTGTGCGCGTTCAGCGGCGCGAGATTGCATACGCAGAAACGGGTACGCTCCGAGCTTGCCGGAGCGTGATGCGCGGGTTGGCGGCATTGGCCTGGGCGCGCGGTTGCGAAGCTGTCGACGCTCAGGCCGACAGTACCGGCATGGCGGGTGGAGCGAGGTGCGTCGGCGCGGTGCCGGCGGTGTGCCCGGCCAGTGCACCGGAAATCGGCTTGGGTCCCGGCTGGCTGCGTTCGCACCCGGCTGCGGCGAGCAGGCCGAGCGCCAGGAAGACGGCGGTGCCAAGGCGGCGGAGGGTTTTCCGGTTCATGGTGCCTCCTTCTGGTTGTCGAAAGATTGCGTGCGGGAGGACGGTGCTAGCACGGTTGGGAGTTGCTGCCAGCCGGTCCGGTGGCGCGCCCCGCCTGCGGCGAGAGGGCGCGTTGCCCGCCTTTCAGTCTAGCCGTTCACCGCCCGGACCGGGCCGGAACCGGGTCGTGAGCCGCGCCCCGGCGGCTTGGGCAAAGCGCGGGATGGGCTGTATCATGAACGTTGGAACGGATAACAAAACGGGAGATGGCTTCGTTGGAGTCCCATCATGTTGCGCTACGCCGTGGTTTTCTTCGTCATCGCCATGATCGCGGCCGTGTTTGGCTTCGGTGGCATCTCCGCTGCGGCGGCCGAGTTTGCCAAGATCCTCTTCATCATCTTCCTCGTACTGTCAGCGGTGTCGTTGATATGGGGCCTGAGCAAAGAACAGCGCTAGGGCAGGTCGCCGGACCATTCAGCCGCCGGACCAACAACGGGATCCACGCGTGAATCCAGCAGATTCCCCGGACCAGTCCCTGGACCGCACGCCACCCACGCCACGCGCTCGCGGCATCGGCCACTGGCTGCCCGATCGCCATACCGCCGCGCGCACGGTCAGGGTGGTGCTGGCCGCGATCAGCGCGTGGCTGGCGCACCGAGCCGCGAGCAAGGGCGCGGCGCTGTCCTTCTATATGCTCTTCTCGCTGGCGCCGGTCCTGGTGCTGGTGATCTCGATTGCCGGCATTTTCTTTGGCGCGGAGGCGGCACGGGGCGAGATCTTCTCCCAGATCGACGACCTCGTCGGCGCCCAGGGCGCGGCCGCCATCCAGGAAATCCTTGCCGCCACGCACCGCTCGGGCGGGGGCGGACTGGCCGCGGCCATCGCCACCGGTATCCTGTTTGTCGGCGCCACCAGCGCCTTCGCGGAGCTCAAAGGCAGCCTGGACGAGATCTGGGAGACACCGGCGCCGCAGGGTGCCGGCTGGCAGCAACTGCTGCGGGCCCGCTTGCTCTCGTTCAGCCTGGTGCTGGTGCTGGCCTTCATGCTGCTGGTGTCGCTGATCGTCAATGCCGCGCTGGCAGTGGTCGACCGGTTTTGGGGGCAGATGTGGACGCAATCGTGGTTTGCGCCCGTGGCCGACGTGATCTCCACGGCATTCTCCTTTGTCGTGGTGACCCTGCTGTTTGCCGTGATCTTCAAGATGCTGCCCAATGCCCGCATTGCCTGGCGCGACGTAATCATGGGCGCCATCATCACCGCGCTGCTGTTTTCCGTGGGCAAGCGGCTGATCGGGCTCTACCTGGGCAATAGCGCCGTGGCCTCGTCCTATGGGGCCGCCGGTTCCGTGGTTGCGTTGATGCTGTGGGTGTATTATTCGGCACAAATATTCTTCTTCGGCGCTGAGCTAACCCGCCAATACGCGCTGCAATTCGGCAGCTTGCGAGGGCAAAGCGTCAGCCCGCCGCCCGATCCGCGCGCGGCCGGTCCCGCGAACCGGTAAAATACGGCCCGATTCCCTTCGTGCATGCCCGCAGTGCCCGGCCCCCGACCGCAAGCTGATGGTCGCGCCGGCCCCTGGCGCCGGTCCGCTGCGCCCCGGGCCCCTTTTTCATCCTCTGTTTGCCGAATCCATTGCCGTGAGCTCGCTCGTATCCGAAATTGCGCGTCGTCGCACCTTTGCCATCATTTCGCACCCTGACGCGGGTAAGACGACCCTGACCGAAAAACTGCTGTGGTTCGGTGGCGCCATCCAGGTCGCGGGCGAAGTGCGCGCACGCAAGGCCGACCGCCACGCCACCTCCGACTGGATGGAGCTGGAAAAGCAGCGCGGCATCTCGGTGACCTCGTCGGTGATGCAGTTCCCGTACCGAGAGAACATCGTCAACCTGCTCGACACCCCGGGCCACGAGGACTTCTCCGAAGACACCTACCGTACGCTGACCGCGGTGGACTCCGCGGTGATGGTGATCGACTCGGTCAACGGGGTGGAAGCGCAGACCATCAAGCTGCTCAACGTTTGCCGCCTGCGTGACACGCCCATCATCACCTTCATCAACAAGCTCGACCGCGAAGGCCGCTCGCCCATCGAGCTGCTCGATGAAATCGAGGACGTGCTGAAGATGCAGTGCGCGCCGATGACTTGGCCGATTGGCATGGGCAAGGCCTTCCGCGGCGTGTACCACCTGATCGACGACCGCGTGCAGCTGTTCGATCCGCACGGTGAGAAGGGCACCTCGTCCATGGTCCAGGGCCTGGACAATCCGGAGCTGGACCGCGTGCTGGGGACCCAGGCGGAAGAGCTGCGCATCGAGATCGAACTCGTGCGAGGCGCCTCCCACGCCTTCGACAAGGACGCCTTCCTCAGCGGCAAGCAGACGCCGGTGTACTTCGGTTCGGCCGTCAACAACTTTGGCGTGCAATCGCTGCTTGACGCATTGTGCGAGCTGGCGCCGCCGCCGCAAGGCCGCAATGCCGAGTCGCGCGCCGTGGAGCCGCAGGAGCCCAAGTTCAGCGGCTTCGTGTTCAAGATCCAGGCCAATATGGACCCGCGCCACCGCGACCGCATCGCATTCGTGCGGGTCTGCTCGGGCCGCTTCGAGCGCGGCATGAAGGTGCAGCACGTGTCCACCGGCAAGACCATGGCCATCAACAACGCCATCACCTTCATGTCGCAGGACCGCAATACGACGGAAGAAGCGTATGCCGGCGATATCATCGGCGTGCCCAACCACGGCACCATCCGCCTGGGCGACGCGTTCAGCGAGGGCGAGGCGCTCAAGTTCACCGGCATTCCGTCGTTCGCACCGGAGTTTTTCCGCCGCGCGCGCCTGAACAACCCGCTCAAGGTCAAGCAACTGCAAAAGGGCTTGCAGCAGTTGGCGGAAGAGGGCGCCACGCAGATGTTCCGCCCGATCGCCTCCAACGACCTGGTGCTGGGCGCGGTCGGTATCCTGCAGTTCGATGTGGTGGCGCACCGCCTGGAGCACGAGTACGGTGTCGACGCGATCTTCGAATCGCATGATTGCGCCACCGCGCGCTGGCTCAAGGGCGACCCCGCGGAGATTGAGAAGCTGATCGAGAAGGCCGGCCACAATGTGGCGCTGGATGGCGCCGGCGACCACGTCTACCTGGCGCCCAGCATGGTCAACCTGCGCCTGACGCAGGAGCGCTTCCCCAAGCTGCAGTTCATGGAGACGCGCGAAATCGTCTGATTTCGCGCTGCTGGAGCGATCTGGCACAAGCGCCGCCCGCCCGGGCGGCGCGTTTAATCCAGGCGCAGCAGGAAGTGCAGGACCAGCGCGCCGCCGGAGCACAGCACCACCGCGTTGACCATGCGCAGGAACTGCTCGCGCGACAAGCGCAGCGTGATCCTGCGCCCAGCCCACAGGCCCAGCGCCATCGCCGGTGCCAGCAACAGCGCCAGCTTGATGATGGCCGCACCCGCATACACCCCCGCCAAGGCAAACAGCACCAGCCGCGTCAGCGTACTCACGCCGATCAGCGTGGACTGCGTCATGCGCATGGCGTCCTTGCCCAGCCGGCCCGACAGGTAGATCGCATACAGGAAGCCGCCGCTGCCGAACATGGCCGAGCAGACGCCGCCGCCCAGGCCAAAGGGCAGCGCCGCGCGCGGCGTAAAGCCGGTTGGTCGCTTGCCGGCAAGCGAC
>NZ_BAAILO010000404.1:87030-113996 GCF_054589115.1 Cupriavidus sp. 8B
CCAGGCTGCCCGCCAGCATGCAGGGCAGCAGCCGGCCAAGCTCGGCGCGGTCGGCGGCGCGGCCATCGCGCAGCAAGGCAAAGGCGGCGGCCGTGCAGTCCATCAGCGCCAGCAGCGGCACGATCTGGCTCACCGGCATCAGGTAGGCCAGCAGCGGCCCGGCCACCAGCGCGGTGCCGAAGCCCGCCATGCCGAAGATCACATAGGCGCCGGCAACCGCCACGCACATGGCGAGGTAGGTGGGCAAGGAAACATCGGACAGCAGGGGGGGCAGGTCCACGGAGTTTGGCGTCAGGGTTGCGTGCCCCACAGCATAGGGACGCATGCTGCCGCGGACCAATATCAAAGCGCCCCGCGATCCATCGCAAAGCGGCATGGCAGCGCGCTGGGCGCGGCGTGCGCGCCATGGCACACTGCGCGCACGATCCAGGCCGATGCCAGCCCATCCGTCCCATGAGCCCTCCCATTCAATGAGTCCGTCCCTCAAGCAGCTACGCTACTTCGTTGAAATCGTCGATGCCGGCAGCTTCAGCCTGGCCGCCGAGCGGCTCTTTATCGCGCAGTCGGCGCTGAGCCGGCAGATCAAGGAGATGGAGGGCATGCTGCAAGTGGTGCTACTGGTGCGCAAGCCGCGCCATGTGGAGACCACGCCGGCCGGCCGCGCCTTCCTGGAAGCGGCGCGCCGCATCCTGGCCGAGCTGACCGAGGCCTCGGCGCAGGCGCGCCAGGTCGAGCGCGGCGAGCAAGGCGCGGTGCGCCTGCTGCATTCCAGCTCGGTGCCGCTGACGCCGGCCTGCACGGCGGTGCTGCGCGAGTACCAGGCTAGGCATCCGGGAATACGTTTCGAGATCTCGCAGGCGTCCAGCGAACAGCAGGCGATGGAGATCGAAGAAGGCCGCGCCGACCTGGGCCTGGCGCGCGAGCCGCTGCTGCGCCGGCTGCCTGGTGTCGACGTGGATCCTCTCTACACGGAACGCCTGGCGCTGGCGGTGAGCAGCGCGCATCCGCTCGCGCACGAGGAAAGCGTGGCGCTGGCGCGCTTGCGGGAGGAGGCCTTCGTGTCGCTGCCGCATCCGGACCGGGGCGGCCTGAGCCAGCGCGTGGCGCAGTGCTGCCTGGAGCACGGCTTCTATCCGCGCGCGGCGGCAGCGATCTCGCGCAAGCTGTCGCAGCTGGCGCTGGTGGAGGCCGGGTTTGGCGTGGCCTTGGTGCCGGCTTCGCTCGGCGGCATGGCGCCGCCGGGCGTGCGCTGCGTACCGCTGGCCGATGCCGGCTGCGATACCCGCGTACTGCTGCTGTCGCGCCGCGGCGCCAGCCACCGCGGCGCTGGCCGACAGCCTGCGCGCGTCGCTGTCGCCGCAATAAGCCAGCGAGGCCTGGATCGAGAACGTGCGCGGCATGCCCACGTTTTTGCCCGCTTTCGGCGCTGAAAGCACCTTGGCGCATTCTTGAACTTGCGGTGCGTGCCTTCCCGGCAGGGGCATTGCATCATTGTTGATACATGGAAGGGCTGGCCAGGTGATGCATGCGGCTGCATACATCGCAGGGCTCGGATAGAATGCGTCCCAGCTTTGCCCCGCCGCCCGTCCCGTCATCACCGCCATCCATGTCGACCCCTGCTTCCGTTCCGGCCCCCGAGCCGGATTCAGTTTTTCGCGATCCTTCATTTCGGCTGTTCTGGTTTGCCCGCCTGTGCACCACCATCGGCTACCAGATCTTTACGGTGGCGGTAGGCTGGCAGGTCTACGACCTCACCCGCGACCCGTTCATGCTCGGCATGGTGGGCCTGGTGCAATTCCTGCCCTCGGTGATGCTGCTGCTGATGTCCGGCCATGTGGCCGACCGCTTCGACCGGCGCCTGATCGTGCGCACCTGCCAGACGCTGGAAGCGCTGATCGCGGTGTCGATGGCGGTGGCGAGCCTGTCGGGCTGGATCTCGCGCGATCACATCTTCGTCTTCGTCGCCCTGATGGGCGCCACCCGTGCCTTTGAGACGCCAACCCTGCAGGCGCTGCTGCCCAGCGTGGTCACGCCGCGCCAGTTTCCCCGCGCGGTGGCGCTGTCCAGCTCCGCCACGCAGACGGCCATCATCATTGGCCCCGCGCTGGGCGGCTTCGCCTACGTGGCCGGCCCGGGCGTGGTCTACGCCATCAGCGCTACGCTGTTCGCCGTGGCGGCCTGCCTGGTCACCGCGCTCAAGCTGCGCCAGGCCGCGCAGCGGCTGACCACGCCGGTCAGCATCGCCACGCTGTTCGCGGGTTTTTCGTATATCCGCAGCCGGCCGGTGCTGCTTGGCGCGATTTCGCTGGATCTCTTTGCCGTGCTCCTGGGCGGCGCCACCGCGCTGCTGCCCATCTACGCGCGCGACATCCTTCATACCGGCCCCTGGGGCCTGGGCCTGCTGCGCTCGTCGCCCGCCATCGGCGCGCTGGCGACCGCGCTGTGGCTGGCCCACCATCCGATGAACCGCCGCGTGGGTCGCGTCATGTTCGGTGCCGTGGCTGTCTTCGGCGCGGCGACGATGGTGTTCGGCATCTCGCACTGGCTGCCGCTGTCGATGGCGGCGCTGGTCATGCTTGGCGCCTCCGACATGATCAGCGTGGTGGTGCGCTCCACGCTGGTCCAGCTCGATACGCCCGACGACATGCGCGGGCGTGTGGGCGCTGTCAATTCGGTCTTTATCGGCGCGTCCAACCAACTTGGGGAGTTCGAGTCCGGCGTGACGGCCGCGCTGTTCGGGCCGGTTGGCGCGGTGTTGCTTGGCGGTATCGGCACGCTGCTGGTGGTAGTGGTGTGGATGCGCCTGTTTCCCTCGCTGGCCTCGCGCGACCGCCTGCACGATCATCCCGTCACGGCCTGAGCATTGCCTGCGTATTGTCGAACCCGGCCGGTCCGAGCACCTGCCGGGTGCGGCGCCCGATCTTCTCGCGCACCAAAAGCGTACCCAATTCTGCGTGCCCCGCGCCCGGGTTCCGCACGACCCCCCCTCCACCAAAAGTACCCCAAAGACCACTCCGGCGAAATTTTTTTTTCAATCGGGGCTAGCCCTTGCCCACTAAGGGCTGGCGCCGATTCACCCGGCTCTCGCTGCACACCCCGGGGAAACCAATTCCCCTGTCATTTGTCCTGAACTTATCCTCAATTTCAATCAACTGTAGGTGATCGTCTGACATCAAGTCGGGCCGTCGCGGGCGGACCCCGACACCGCCAGTGACAGGAGAGTGGCTAAACATGTGTGGCATTGCCGGAGAACTACGTTTCGATCAGGTCATGGCCGACCTGCACGCCGTTGCCGATATGACCCGCGACCAGGCCAGGCGCGGCCCGGATGGAGAGGGCCTGTTCGGCCTGGGCGCCCGCGCGTTCGGCCATCGCCGGCTGCGCATCATGGATTTGTCGCAGCGCGCGCACCAGCCCTTCGTCGACAACGACCTGGGCCTGGGCGTCGTGTTCAACGGCGCTATCTACAACCACCATGAACTGCGCCAGGAACTCGCCGGCAAAGGCTATCGCTTCGCCTCCACGGGGGACACGGAAGTCATTCCCAAGGCCTGGCATGCCTGGGGCCCGGCTGCGCTCGACCGCTTTGCCGGCATGTTCGCCTTTGCCCTGTGGGAGCGCGATTCCGGCGTCACGCACCTGGTGCGCGGCCGCCTCGGCATCAAGCCGCTTTACTACTCGCAGACCGCGCAGCGCCTGCGCTTTGCCTCCACGCTGCCGGCGCTGCTGGCCGGGGGCATGTCGACACCACGCTCGATCCCGTCGCGCTGCATCACTACCTGAGCCTGCACGCCGTGGTGCCTGCGCCCCACACCATCCAGCAAGGCGTGCGCAAGCTGCCGCCCGCCACCCGCATGGTGGTGCAGCCCGTTGGCCGCACCGAGACCCACGCCTGGTGGCGGCTTGATTTCGGCCCGAGCGCAGCGGACATCGTGCGGCCCTTCGAAGCCTGGCGCGATCTCACCCTCACGGCGCTGCGCGCCGCCGTGCGCCGCCGCACCGTGGCGGACGTGCCGCTGGGCGTGCTGTTGTCGGGCGGCGTGGGCTCCAGCCTGATCACCGGATTGCTCGCAGAAACGGGTACGCCCGACCAGCGCACCTATGCCATCGGCTTCGAAACCGTAGGCGGCGAGGCCGGCGACGAGTTCCACTACGCCGACCTGGTGGCCAACCACTTTGGCACCCACCACGAGAAGATGATGATCCCGGCAGCCGATTTGCTGAGCGCGCTGCCCGACGCCATCGACGCCATGAGCGAGCCGACGGTGAGCCACGACTGCGTGGCCTTCTACCTGCTCTCGGCTGCGGTGGCGAAACACAGCTGTGTGGTGCAGAGCGGGCAGGGCGCCGACGAAGTCTTCGGCGGCTATCACTGACGCGACACCCGTGCGTACCAACCTCTTCACGAGCGTACCAACCTCTTCCTGGATTTTTTTCGAACCGAACCATGAACCCGTCCGCATGCAGACACTGAAGATCGACTCGCTTTACCTCAAGGCCACGTTGCTGGAGTTGCTCGCCATTCCCAGCCCCGCCGGACTGACCGGCGAGATCGTGCATTACACCGCGCGCGTGCTCGACAGCCTGGACATTCCGTACCAGCTCACCCGGCGCGGCACCATCCGCGCCACGCTGCGCGAACTCGATCAACTCGGTATACAGGTGAGCGATTTCGTCGCCTTCGATGCCAACCCCGAGCTCCTCGACAACGGCTTTATCGTCTCGCGCCATCTTGACAACAAGGCCGGAGTCGCCGCCGTCCTGGCCGCGCTCAAGGCCGTGCGCGAGAGCGGCGCGCCGGTGCCGATGGATTGTCACGCGGTGTTTACACTCACCGAAGAAGTTGGTTCGGGCGCGACCGCGGTGATCGAGGATGACGTCAGCGAAGTGGTCGGCATCGACATCGGGCCGGTCGCGCCGGGGCAGGGCGCGAGCGAGAACGGCGTGACCATTGCGCTGATGGACTCGGCCGGCCCCCACGATGACCACCTCACGCGCCGCTTGCTGCGCCTGTGCGACGAGCACGGTATTCCGAGCCATCGGGACGTGTTCCGCTTCTACCATTCAGACGCGGGCGCGGCGGTGAGTGCCGGGCACGATGTGCGTACCGCGTTGCTTTGCTTCGGCACCGACGCCTCGCATGGCTACGAGCGCACCCGCTTGTCCGTGCTGGTGCACCTTGCGGAATTGCTCACCGTCTATATTCAGAGCGGACCTACCTTGCCGGAGGACCGCCAGCGCCGCATGGGCTCGGTGGCCGGCTTCTCGCACCAGCTCGATTCGGGCCAACTGGCGCGCAGCGAAACACCGCTGCCGGATGCCGGGGAACTGGTGCACCGCCGCCGCGCCGACGCAACGTCCTGAGCCGCGCATGTCCAGCCTTTCCACACTCATCGCCGGAGCCAAATCCATGAACCTGAATTTCACCGAGCCCCACAAGCTCGAAGCAGCCTGGGCCTACCTGTTGCAACTGGTGGTGCAGCAAGGCCTGAACTGCATCGCTGCCGTGCTGATCCTGATCCTGGGCTGGTGGCTCTCCGGGCGCGGCCGCGCCGCGGTGCTGCGCGCGTTCGACCGCCCGAGCGTGGACGCCACCTTGCGCCCGATGCTGGCCAGCGTCACGCAGTGGATCGTGCGCGTGATCACGGTGGTGCTGGTGCTGTCGCAATTCGGCGTGCAGACCGCCAGCATCATCGCCATGCTCGGCGCGGCCGGCCTGGCCATCGGCCTGGCGTTGCAAGGCACGCTGCAGAACATTGCCGCGGGCATCATGCTGGTGCTGCTGCGGCCGTTTCGCGTGGGCCAGTACATCGATGCGCAGGGCGTGGCCGGCACCGTTCGAGAGACCGGCTTGTTCATGACCGAGCTAACCACCTTCGACGGGGTTTGCCTGCGCGTGCCCAACGGCAAGATCTGGGGCAGTGCCATCACCAACTACAGCGAGAACCCCACCCGCCGGCTCGACATCGAAGTCACGGTCACCTTCGGCGCCGACATCCAGGCCGCGCTCGACGCGTTGCGCGCCATGCTCGCGGCCGAGGACCGCGTCCTGGCGGACCCGGCCTCCGAGGTCATGGTGGTCAACTATGCCGCGCAGGGCGTTACGCTCAACGTGCGCTGCTGGCTTGCCGCCGGGGATTACTGGAACGTGCGCTTCGCCTTCTACCACCGCATCAAGCAGGTGCTCGAAGCCGCCGGCTGCGCCATCGCCGTGCCGGTGCGGGAATGGCGCGTGCCCGAGGACGCGCAAGCGGCTGCGCCCGTTGTGCCCAATCCCGCGCATCGCTTGAGCTGACGAACCAACCTCTTCGCTACCGCCGCCGCGCTGCGCAAGCACCCCGGCGGCGATCCTGTCTCTGGCGCGCCCTTGCGCCGCCGTTGGCCTCTTCTATCTTTCTATCTCTTTCGCCCCTTTGGGTTTTTCACCGGTATCCGCGTCCCGCTGCGCCACGCTGCGGAACACGGCATGTCTTCAATCTCTGGAACTGGATTTGCTGTCTGCACACAAGCTCGAACTGAACCCCATCGCCCGGAAGCCGCGTACCTTGCGCACAGTCCCTCCCGCCAATAAAGGCATCCCCGCTTGCGCGCCACGCGCAACGCTCGCGCGGTGCCTGCCTGCGCTGGCCTGCGCCGCTGTGCTCGCCCCCGCCGCGCCGTTGGTGCACGCGCAGGGCAGCCTCACGCTCTATGGGTTTGCCGACGTCGGCATCTTTCGTCCCGCGCCCGGCCAGCCAATTCAGCTCGGCACCATGCAGCGCAGCTTTATCGGATTGCGCGGCAGCGAAGCCCTGGCGCCCGGCTGGGCCGCTACCCTGAACCTGCAAACGCGCTTCGACATGGGCGACGGCCGGCTTGAAGCCAGCGGCGCCACGCCGCATTTCCAGGGCGAATCCACCGTTGGCATCCAGTCGCCTTATGGCGATCTGCGCTTTGGCCGCGCGCTGACGCCGATGTGGCAATACGACTGGCAGTACGACAGCTGGGACAACTTCAACCGCGTGAGCTCCGTGGCGTGGTTCGTGTACCACCCGTCGTATCGCACCGATCCGTATCACAACGGACCCGCGGGCGAATACTCGCGCCTGAACAACGGCGTGTTCTACGACTCGCCGAAATGGGGCGGGATGCACGTGCACGTATCCGCAGGCGTGGAGAAGAACGAAACGCCGGACGCCGCCGGCAACCGGGACCGCACGCGGCCCCTGGCGGCCTCGCTCAACTACGATGCCGGGCCCTGGTCGGCCATGCTGACGGCGGAGCGCAATGCGGCGTACGACAGCACGTGGTTCGCCGGACTGGCCTATGCGTTCACCAAGGTGCGGCTGATGGCCTCATACAGCCAGACCCATCTGAGCGCCGCGAGCCAGGCCTTCCTTGGCGACGCCAGCGCCAAGCGCAGCGCCGCCACGCTTGGCGTCAACTGGCGCGTGGGCGCCTATACGCTGAAGCTCTCGGGCGCGCGCGATTTCCAGGGCTACGGCACGGCGGGCGTGACCGGCTACGTCACCAGCGGGCTGGACTATGCGCTATCGAAACGCACCACGCTGTATGGCGCGGTGTCCTATCGCCACAGCCGGTACGCCAGCGGCGGCACCGGGTTCGGTGCCGGCATCAGCCATAGTTTCTGAGCCGCGCTTCAGCCCTCCTCCGCGAACAGCGAGCAGGCCCCGGCCTCCGCCGTGCTGACGTGGCGCCGGAAATTGGCAAACAGGTCGCGCCCCACGCCGTGCCGGTTGGCGCTGAGATCGGGCGGCGTCACCGAGCGCGCGGCCCACTGCGCTTGCGGCACCAGCACCGCGAGCACGCCCGCATGCGCGTCCACGCGCATCGGGTCGCCATCGCGCACGCGGGCGATCCCGCCGCCGCTCAACGCCTCGGGGCACACATGGATGGCGGCCGGCACCTTGCCCGACGCGCCGGACATGCGCCCGTCAGTCACCAGCGCCACGTGGAAGCCGCGGTCCTGCAGCACGGTCAGCGTGGGCGTGAGCTTGTGCAGCTCCGGCATGCCGCAGGCGGCCGGACCTTGCCATGGCAGCACCGCGATAAAGTCCCGCTCCAGTTCCCCGCGCTTGAAGGCTTCGATCAGCGCATCCTGCGAGTGGAATACCATCGCCGGGGCCTCCACGATGTGGTGCTCGGGCTTGACCGCCGAGATCTTCAGCACGGCACGGCCGATATTGCCGTCGAGCAGCTTGATGCCGCCTTCCGGCGCGAAGGGCTGGCCGGCGGCGCGCACGATGCTGTCGTCCAGCGGCGCTTCGGGCCCGTCGATCCAGGTGAGCTTGCCATCGCGCAGCACCGGCTCGCGCGTGTAATCGGCCAGGCCCTTGCCCACCACGGTGGTGACGTCGTCGTGCAGCAGGCCAAGCTGCAGCAGGCCGCGAATCACCAGCCCCAGCCCGCCGGCCGCCTGGAACTGGTTCACATCCGCGCTGCCGTTCGGATACACGCGCGCCAGCAGCGGCACCACTTCCGAGAGTTCGGCAAAATCGTCCCAGCCCAGCACGATGCCCGCGGTGCGCGCCATCGCCACCAGGTGCAACGTATGGTTGGTGGAGCCGCCGGTGGCCAGCAGGCCGACGATGCCGTTGACGAAGGCGTGCTCGTCGAGCACGTCCGCCACCGGCGTATAGCGATCGCCGCCATGCACCAGGCGTAGCGCCTGGCGCGCGGATTCGCGCGTGAGTGCTTCGCGCAGCGGCGTGTTGGGATTGACGAAGGCGGTGCCGGGCAGGTGCAGGCCCATGATCTCCATCAGCATCTGGTTGGAGTTGGCGGTGCCGTAGAAGGTGCAGGTGCCGGGGCCGTGGTAGGACTTGCTCTCCGCCTCCAGCAACTCCGCGCGGCTAAGCTTGCCCTCGGCATAGCGCTGGCGCACGCGGGCCTTTTCCTCGTTTCCCATGCCGGTGGTCATCGGCCCGCCGGGCACGAAGATGGCCGGCAGGTGGCCGAACGACAGCGCGCCCATCACCAGCCCCGGCACGATCTTGTCGCACACGCCGAGGTACAGCGCGCCGTCGAACATCTGGTGCGACAGGGCCACCGCGGTGGCCAGCGCGATCACGTCGCGCGAGAACAGCGAGAGATCCATGCCGTCCTGGCCCTGCGTCACGCCATCGCACATGGCCGGCGTGCCGCCGGCGAACTGCGCGGTGCCGCCGGCTTCCAGAGCGGCCTCCTTGAGCCATTGGGGATACTCGGCCAGGGGCTGGTGCGCCGACAGCATGTCGTTGTACGAGGAGACGATGGCGAGGTTGGGGCGCTCCTGCGCCTTAAGGCGGATCTTGGCCTGCTCGGGCATGGCCGCCACGGCGTGCGCCAGGTTGGTACATGAGAGCTGCGCGCGTTCCACCTTCTGGCCCGCCATGGCGCGGGTGCGATCCATGTAGGACTGGCGGGTGGCGGCGCTGCGCGCTTTGATGCGGGCGGTGACCCGTTCCAGGACTGGGTGGCTTGGCATGGGGATCTCCTGCGTGGGATGCTCTTTTCAGCCTAGTGCACTTTGCGGCGAGGTGCACGGTTGGTGCAAGTATGGCGCGCTGCACGTTCTGTCTACAAGTGCTAGACTGCGCTCCATTCTCTGGAGTTCAAACGACATGAAGCAAGCAGCGCAACGCCTCGCCATCGCAGCGTTTGCCGCGGCACCTTACGGTGAACGCGTGCTGCTGGCCATTCACGTCTAGTCTTCCGAGCGTCCCGCCCGGAAGGCTGCAAGGCCGGTTCCGGGAACGACGAGATCAGAACATCGCCAACCCCGGACGGCCCGCAGGCCCTCCGGGGTTTTGTTTTTTTTGATTCGCCACCATCTGACACGCCATGCGTACTTACGACAAGTTGATTGCCACGATTCAAACCGGCCAAGGGAACGGGAGCTTGCGCTCGTCCCTTGGTGCGGTAACGGCGTCGTCTGGCGTAGTCACCGAGACCATTGCGTGCCGCATGCGGCATGCCGGCGCCGCCTCGCAAGCGATCCCATAGCCTCCTGGCTGCACATGCAGTCCGGGAGGCCTCGCAGATCGCCTCCCAGGGACCACAAACACCCTGGCAGGCACGCACCCGCCAGGGTGTTTGCATTCAGGCAGCCCATCATGGAAAGCAGAAAAGAAAGCAGGAAGGAAAGCAGGAAGGAAAGCAGGAAACTCAGGAACATCGGCATCATCGCCCACGTCGACGCGGGCAAGACCACCACCTCGGAACGCATCCTGTTCTACACCGGCGCCAGCCACCGGCTGGGCGAGGTGCATGACGGCGCCGCCACCATGGATTTCGATCCGCAGGAGCAGGCGCGCGGCATCACCATCAACAGCGCGGCCACCACCGTGTTCTGGCGCGGCCACCAGGTCAACCTGATCGATACCCCGGGGCACATCGATTTCAATATCGAGGTGAACCGCTCGCTGCGCGTGCTCGACGGCGCCGTGGTGGTGTTCGACGGCGTGGCCGGCGTGGAGCCGCAGACGGAGACCAACTGGCGCCTGGCGGACCACTACCGCGTGCCGCGCCTCGCCTTCATCAACAAGCTGGATCGCACCGGTGCGGACTTCCTGCGCGTGGTCGGCATGATCGAGGAGCGCCTCGGCGTGGTGCCGCTGGTGCTGCAATTGCCGATCGGCAGCGAAGGCGATTTCACCGGCATAGTCGATCTCGTGACCATGCAGGCCCTGCTATGGCAAGGCGGCTCGGGCGGTACAGGCTACGTGACCGATGCCGTGCCGCAGGCGCTGGCGGAGTCGGCCGCGGCGTGGCGCCAGCGCTTGCTGGAAACGCTGGCCGAGCAGGACGATGCCTTGCTGGAAGACTATCTGGCGGGCCGCGAGCCGGCCGAGGAGGCACTGCGCGCAGCCATCCGGCGCGCGACCATCAGCGGTGCCGTGGTGCCCGTGCTGGCGGGCTCCGCCTTCAAGAACAAGGGCGTGGAGCCCTTGCTCGATGCGGTGACAGCCTACCTGCCGGCCCCTGGCGAGGTGGACCGTCATGAAGTGAGCGCGGACGCGGGCCAGCCGCTGGTGGCGCTCGCCTTCAAGGTCGTGCACGACGCGCACGGCACGCTGACGTTCGTGCGCGTGTATCGCGGGCGGCTCGCCGCCGGCGACACCGTGCTCAACGCCGGCAGTGGCAAGCGCGAACGCGTGGCAAGGCTGTACGAGATGCACGCGGACCGCAAGCAGGAGCTGGAGGTTGCCGTGGCGGGCGACATCGTGGCGATAGCGGGACTCAAGGCCACCGTCACCGGCGACACGTTGACCGATCCCGCGCATCCCATGGTGCTGGAGTCCATCGACACGCCCGAGCCAGTGATCGACGTCGCCATCGAGCCGAAGAGCCAGTCCGACCAGGCCGGCCTGTCGCGTGGCTTGCAAGTGCTGGTGCAGGAAGATCCGAGCCTGCGCCTGCGCCAGGATCCGGAGAGCGGGCAGACGCTGCTGTCCGGCATGGGTGAGCTGCAACTGGAGGTCACGCTGGAGAAGCTGCGTACGCGCTTTCATGTGGAAGTCACCGTGGGGCGCCCACAGGTGGCGTATCGCGAGACGCTGACCCGTGCCGCTGATGCACGCTACCTGCATCGCAAGCAGAGCGGCGGCCCGGGGCAGTACGCGGAGGTGGTGCTGCGCGTCGAGCCACTGGCGCGTGGCGAGGGCGTTCGGTTCGAGAGCCGCATCAGCGGTGGCGCGGTGCCGCGCGAGTTCGTCCCGGCGGTGGAAGCCGGCATCCGGCGCGCGGCCGCGCAGGGCGTGCTCGCGGGGTACCCGGTGGTGGATTTCCAGGCGACCTTGCTGGACGGCAGTTATCACGAGCGCGACTCCTCGGCCCTGGCCTTCGAGACCGCGGCAGCGTCCGCCTTCCGTGAAGCCGCGCGGCAGGCTGCGCCCGTGGTGCTGGAGCCAGTGATGAGCGTGGAAGTGGTGACGCCCGCCGATCATGTGGGCGACGTCATCGGCGATATCCACCGGCGCCGGGGCATGGTGCGCGGGCAATCGCAACGCGGTGGCGGCAACACCACGGTGGTCCAGGCGCATGTGCCGCTGGCCAGCATGTTTGGCTATATCGGCAGCTTGCGCGCGCTGACCTCGGGCCGTGCCAGCTTTGCCATGCAGTTCGATCACTATGCCGCGGCACCTGCCGCGGCGGTGGTGGAGATGGCTGGCTGAGATTGACGGCAGCTGCAATCGGGCGGGCACCGCGTGGGTGCCCGCTTTTTTTAGCGCGGCGCGCGGCGAAACCGCTCGCGATACTGCATCGGCGTCACGCCGAGGCGCTTCGCGAAGACAATGCGCATGCGCTCCGCCGTGCCAAACCCGCAGTCCCACGCCACCGCCTTGAGCGCGGCGCCGCTGCTCTCCAGCAACTGGCGCGCCGCGTCCACACGCGCGCGCTCGATGAATTCATGCGGCGTGACACCGGTCTCCTGCACGAACACGCGGGCAAAGTTGCGCGCGCTCATGCCGGCCACCTCGGCGAGCTGCCGCACGGCATACCGCTCGCGGATGTGCGCCATCACGTGCGCCTGCACCTTGGCCACCGGCGAGGCGTCATCCGCCGGCGCGCTCAGGTAGGGGCTGAACTGCGACTGGCCGCCCTGGCGTTGCGCGAACACTACCAGCCGCTTGGCGACCGCGAGCGCAACGCGCGGGCCGTGGTCCTGCGCCACCAGTGCCAGCGACAGGTCGATGCCAGCGGTCACGCCGGCCGACGTGACGAGGCGGTCGTCGCGCAGGTAGATCCGGTCGAAATCGACATGGGCCTTGGGGAACTGCTCGGCGAGTTGCTGCGCGTGCTGCCAGTGCGTGGTGACATGGCGTCCGTCCAACAGGCCGGCATGGCCCAGCGCGAATGCGCCCGTGCAGATCGAGCCGTAACGGTCGCAATGCGCGGCGACGGCCGCGAGCCAGTGCGCCAGGCGCGGGTCCGGCGCAGCTTCGGCCAGCGCGGGGCCGCCTGCCACCAAGGCCAGGCTGAAGCGAGGCGCAGCACGCTCAAACGTTTCATCCACCACGAGCTTCATGCCGTTGGATGCCCGCAGGGTGCCCGCCGTGGCACCAAGCAAGGCAACTTCGTAGTGGTCCTGCGGTGCCAGGAAACGGTTGGCTTCCGCGAAGACATCGACGGGGCCGGCGACATCGAGCGCCTGCACGCCGGGAAAGATCGCGATCGCGACGGTTTGCATCGATGTGCCTTATTGAGAAACGTGGTGCATTTGACTCCTGACTCCCTGCCTGTGGGTCATGGCAGAAGACGCTGCATGGTTGGCAGTGTTGGACGGTCCGTCTTCGTTGTCCGCGCAATGGGATTGGCCAATACTGGGTTCCATCGAAACAGCATGGCAACGCATACCCAGGAGCCCACATGACAACCACGATTGCAGGCATCAAGATACCCGATAGCGCGATGGCGCGCGCCGCCACCGAACTGGTGCGCGATACCGAGCCCGACCTGCTGTACCACCACTCGCGCCGCGTGTTCCTGTTCGGCGCGCTGGCCGGGCAGCGCAAGGGCCTGATCTATGACCCGGAACTGCTGTATGTCGGCGCCATGTTCCATGACATGGGGCTGGTCGATGCCTACAGCAGCAAGACGAACCGCTTCGAGGTCGACGGCGCCAATGCGGCGCGCGACTTCCTCCTGCAGCATGGCGCGAACGACTACGATATCGAGCAGGTGTGGGCGTCGATCGCGCTGCATACCACGCCGGGCGTGCCCGAGCATATGAAGCCGGTGGTGGCGCTGGTGACGGCCGGTGTGGAGATGGATGTGCTGGGCCTCGCCTACGACGAGTTCAGCGAGGCGCAACGCATCCAGGTGGTGGCGGCGCATCCGCGCGAGACCACGTTCAAGAACGACATCATCGATGCGTTCGCCCACGGCACGATCCACAAGCCGGAGACCACCTTTGGCAACGTCAAGGCCGATGTGCTGGCGCTGCGCGACCCCACCTACCAGCGCCTGAACTTCTGCCAGATCATTCTGGGGTCGGCGTGGGACGACAGCCGCGGGGGGCACGGCCATCAAGCCGGCTGCGGTTGCCACGGCGCGGCCGGCGGCAAGGACAGCTGAGCGATGCAACGCGTGCGGGACGGCTTTGTCGCGCGCGCGTGCAGATAGGGTCAGACGTCGACGATCACCAGCGTGCCGTGGCTGCCCGGCAGCGCGGCGGCAAGGGCATCAAACTGAATCAGCGGCACTGGCGTTGCTCCGGGCTGGTCTAGACGCGCTTCGGGATATCCAGGCCCTTGGCCACCGCGGGACGCGCCAGGAAGGCCTCGAGCGCGCGTGTGACATGGGGGAAGTCCTGGATGCCGACCAGCTCTCCGGCCTCGTAGAACCCGATCAGGTTGCGCACCCAGGGGAAGGTCGCGATGTCGGCGATGGTGTAGGTGTCGCCCATGATCCAGGCGCGGTCCGCGAGGCGGCCGTTCAGCACCGCCAGCAGCCGCTTGGCTTCGGCGACATAGCGGTCGCGCGGGCGCTTGTCCTCGTATTCCTTGCCGGCGAATTTGTTGAAGAATCCAAGTTGCCCGAACATCGGCCCGATGCCGCCCATCTGGAACATCAGCCACTGGATGGTCTCGTAGCGGCCGGCGGGATCTTGCGGGATGAGCTTGCCGCTCTTGTCGGCGAGGTAGAGCAGGATCGCGCCGGACTCGAACAGGGCCAGCGGCTGGTCGCCGGGGCCGCTCGGATCGAGGATGGCGGGAATCTTGTTGTTGGGGCTGATCGACAGGAATTCCGGCGTGTACTGGTCATTGGCGTCGAAGCGCACCAGGTGCGGCTCGTACGGCAGGCCGGTCTCCTCGAGCATGATCGAGACCTTGACGCCATTTGGCGTGGGCAGCGAATAGAGCTGGATCCGGTCCGGGCGCAAGGCGGGCCATTTGTTGGTAACGAGGAATGCGGAAAGATTGGTCATGGAAATCCGTAGGGATGGATGGGCTGGGGCAGTGCCTGGCCTTGCCGGCCGATGAGGATCGCCGCGCCGGTGTTCGCCGCGGCGCTTGCCTGGGCAAGCGCCGGGTCACTTCGGCTTGTCGTCGCCGTCGGGAGGGCTCACGCCGGCGGCAACAAGGCAATCGCGCAGGTGCTTGATCTCTTGCTTGGCGCAGACATTGCCATGGTGCGGGTGATGCAGGTAGAACTCGTACTCGTTGAGCACCACCCGGAAGCGGGCGCCCTGGATCGGCTCCACCTTCGCGCCGAGTTGCTGCAGCAGTGACTCCACCTCGCGCCAGTGGATGTTGTTGCTGAGCGGGTGGCTGAAGATCGACTGCAGGAGGCTGCGGGATTTGTGGCTCATGGCGCGGTCAGGCTTGTTCGGCGGCAATAGCCGTAGCATACAAGAGCGGGTGGGTTGGCGCTTGCTGCACCCGCGCAAGCCCTGCGCGCCCGCCCTGCGATCAGTCCTTGCCCATCGCCAGGTAGGCACGCGGCGTGGTGCCGGTGTAACGGCGGAACAAGGCAATGAAGCTGCTGACGCTGGCGTAGCCCAGGCCGAGCGCCACGGTAGTGACGCTTTCGCCAGCCACCAGCCGCTCCATGGCCGCCAGCATGCGCAACTGTTGGCGCCATTGCGCCAGGCTCCAGCCGGTGTCGGCCTGGAAGTGGCGGGTCAGCGTGCGGCGCGCCATGCCGATGCGCGCCGCCCAGCCGTCCAGGTCGGTGTTGTCGTCCGGGCTCGCCAGCAAGGCGGTGGCCATGCGCAGCAGGCGCGGCTCCTGCGGCATGGGCAGGAACAGCGTTTGCGCTGGCTGGCGGGTAAAGGCATCGGCAAGGACCGCCAGGTAATGCTCGCGTATCGGCCCGGCCGGCGGCTCGCCTTGCGCCAGCGTGTCGAGCAGCGCGACGAGCAGGGGCGACAGGCGGACCACTTTGAGCGTGGCCGGCATGGCGGCGCGGCTCCACGCCTCGTCGAAATACAGGCTCATCCCTGTCATCGAGCCATGGATGCGCGCCCCGTGCGATGCATACGGCGGCACCCAGCCGGTGCAGCCGGTCGGCATCAGCCAGCGCCCGCCACCGGCCTCGATGCTGACCACGCCGGATTTCACGGAAAACAGCTGGCCCTCGGCGTGCGCATGCGGCACCTGTTCCCGGGCGGCTTCATGCGTGATCGGGCGGACTTCTCGGAGCGACATCGGCTTGGCCCGTTTCGAATATATGTTGGCATTCTATCGTTAGCTGGCAATGCGGCAAGTGCCTAGACTGGCTGCTCCCACCGTGCATTGCATTACCTGAGAGGCATGCCCGGCTGGACCATTGCGCTGTGCCTGGTGGTGGATGGGTTGCCGGCGGCGCGCTCGATGCGTACCGGGAGTGCGGGCAGGATTACTACGATTGGTTGCCTGGCGTTTTGCTGGTGACCGAAGCGGGTGGCGTGGTGACCGCGCTGGATGGCAAGCCGTTCGCGTGGGGGTGCCAGGGGATGGTGGCCGCCGGGCCGGCCATGCATGGTGGGTTGAGTTCGGCGTTGGCGGGACAGGGCTGATTCAGCTGCCACTGCTTACCCGTTTGGCTACGCAGAAACGGGTACGCTTTGCCGAATCGGGGCGTGTTTGCCCCGCTGCCGATGCCTGCCTAGCCGGAGAAATCGCCATGCCGGCCGGCGCCCCCGACAAAGCGGGCGGCGCCCGCAAGGCCCTCCTCGAACACGATCGGCGTGCCGTTGGCGCCTTCGGCCCGCAGCGCGTCGGCCAGCGGCAGGTCCCATTGCCCGTAGGCGGAGGCCCGGTCCGCCAGCATGCAGCGCTGCGGGAAGGCGGCCAGCTCATGCG
The DNA here is from genome assembly GCF_054589115.1 of Cupriavidus sp. 8B. Lineage (NCBI taxonomy): Bacteria > Pseudomonadati > Pseudomonadota > Betaproteobacteria > Burkholderiales > Burkholderiaceae > Cupriavidus > Cupriavidus sp. 8B. The sequence continues at coordinate 103,800 of NZ_BAAILO010000404.1, forward strand.
CCAGCCCCTCGGCCGCGGCGCGGGCCTGGCCGGGTTCGACCACGCGGTTGGCCAGTCCCATGGCAAGCGCTTCGTCGGCGGGCACCGCGCGGCCGCTCAGGATCATGTCGAGCGCGCGGCCCATGCCGATGATGCGCGGCAGCCTCACCGTGCCGCCGTCGATCAGCGGCACGCCCCAGCGCCGGCAGAACACGCCAAAGACCGCATCGCGCTCGGCCACGCGCAGGTCCGCCAGCAGCGCCAACTCCAGCCCGCCCGCTACCGCATAGCCGCTGACCGCGGCAATCAGCGGCTTGGACAGTGCCATGCGGCTGGGGCCCATCGGGCCCGCGCCGCCGCCGTGCGGATCGAGCTCGTGACGGCGCGCCGGGTCTCCCACCGCTGACAGGTCGGCGCCGCCGCAGAAATGCCCGCCGGCGCCCCATAGCACGGCCACGCGCAGCGCCGGGTCGGATTCGAACCGTGTGAATGCCTGGCGCAGCGCCAGCGCCATCGGGCCGTCCACGGCGTTGCGCTTGTCGGCGCGGTCCAGAATGATGGTGAAGACCGGGCCGGAGGTCTCGGTCCTGACATAATGGCTGGGCTGACTGGGCTTACTATCCATGCTCGCGTCCTCGGTGCCTGCGCCTGGCAGGGGTGAATCGGGTGCTTTCTAGGTGTTTTTCCACATGCATAAATATTTCATCGAATGATATATTTATGCCAAGAAAAGAAATATTTCTGGTTTACCCTTCGCGGCATCCTTTACCGCCCACGTTGCCCCCCGCTTTCGACCCATGCATGAAATAGAGATCCGCGAGCCCTCGGCGACCGATCTGGTCCTGGACCTGCTCTTCGGCCATCCGGAGCGCACCCTGCCAGTGCAGGCGCTGGCGCGCGGCGCCGAGGTGATGGGCATCGGCACGCCAAGCGTGCGGGTGGCGCTGACGCGCCTGCAGCGCCAGGGCCGCATCGTCAAGACGGAGCGTGGCTGCTACGCGGTGCTGCCGGAAGGCAATCCGGTCTACGACGAGGTCGAGCACTGGTTTGAAAAGGAGAGCCGGCTGGGGCACTGGGCCGGCGACTGGCTGGTGGTGCAGGACGCCGCCGTGGCGCGCAGCGAGAAGACCGCCTGGCGCCATCATGCGCGCGCGCTGTCGTTGTCCGGCTTCCGGGTGCTGGCCGCCGGCATCAACGTGCGCCCGGACAATCTCGCCGGCGGCGCGCCGGCCATGCGCGCCGCGCTGTCCCGGCTCGGGATGGCCAGCGCCAGCCTGCTCTTTGTCGGCCGCGAGTTCGATGCCGATGCCGCGGCGCGCATGGCCCGGTTGTGGGACGTGCCGGCGCTGCAATCCGCGTACCGCCGCGCGCTGGCGCAACTCGAGCGCAGCCAGGCCAAGCTGGCGCGCATGGCGCCGGATGCCGCTGCGCGCGAAGCCATGCTGGTGGGCCGCGCCATCATCCGCGCCATCGTGCGCGATCCCCTGCTGCCCGAGGCCATCATGGACCCGGCGCCGCGCCGCGCCCTGATCGACGCCACGCGCGCCTACCAGCTCCAGGCCCGCGGCCTGTGGGTGGAACTGCTGGTCGGCTAGCGCGCGCAGGCGGCAAACCTCCGGCGCCGCGCCGAGCGGCGCAAGCGTTCCATGCCTCGCCAAGCGGCAGCGACTCAACTAAACTGGCCGGAACTTATGCGGCGCACCGCGGCACTCAGTAAAGTGACGCGCGCAGGTGTTCCTGGAACCCCGCGGGCCCCGCTGGGCCCTTGCGCCGCACTCACGTTGGCCAAGACAAGGAGTACAGGGTGAGCATGCCCGATTTCGACATGGTGCTGTTCGGCGGCACCGGGGACCTGGCGCGGCGCAAGCTGCTGCCGGCGCTGTTCGATGCACACCGCGCGGGCTTGCTTCATCCCAACGCCCGCATTCTCGCCACCGGCAGCCATCCCCTTTCCACCGAAGACTACGTCGGCTCGCTGGAGCAGAGCGTGCGTCCGGGCCTAGAGCATGCGCCGCCCGAAGCCTGGGCCACCTTCCTTGCGCGCGTCAGCTATGTGCAGGCGGACGCCCGCGTGCCCGAGCACTTCGACGCGCTGGCGGCCAAGGTGCTGCAGCGCTCGCCCGAGGTGGTGGTGTGCTATCTCGCCACCGGGCCGCATATCTTTGTGCCCATCTGCGAGCAGCTCGCGCGCACCGGGCTCAATCATCCCAATGTCCGCATCGTCCTGGAGAAGCCGCTCGGGCATGACCTGCATTCGTCCGATGCGATCAACTCGGCCGTGGCGCAGTACTTCGCCGAAGACCAGATCTACCGGATCGACCACTATCTGGGCAAGGAGTCGGTGCAGAACCTGATGGCGATCCGCTTCGGCAACGCGCTGTTCGAGCCGCTGTGGCGCCGCGAGTGGGTGCAGGACGTGCAGATCACCATCGCCGAGGAGCTTGGCGTGGAAACGCGCGGCGAGTTCTACGACAACACCGGCGCGCTGCGCGACATGGTGCAGAACCACCTGTTGCAACTGCTGTGCATGGTGGCGATGGAGCCGCCCACCAGCCTGTCCGAGGACGCGATCCGCGACGAGAAGATCAAGATCCTCAAGGCGCTCAAGCCCATCACGCCGCAGGACGTGGCCGAGAAGACCGTGCGCGGGCAGTACCGGGCCGGCGCCGTGGGCGGCAAGCCAGTGGTGGGCTACCTGGACGAGAAGGGCATCGCGCCCGACAGCCATACCGAGACCTTTGTCGCGATCAAGGCGGAGATCGCCAACTGGCGCTGGTCCGGCGTGCCGTTCTACCTGCGCACCGGCAAGCGCATGCAGTCGCGCGTGGCGGAGATCGTCATCCACTTCCGCGATGTGCCGCACGCCATCTTCCCGCGCCCGCTGACCTTGTCGCCGCAGAACCGGCTGGTGATCCGGCTGCAGCCCGAGGAGAGCATCCGCCTGTATTTCCTGGTCAAGCAGCCCGGCGATACTGTGGCGCTCACGGGTACCTCGCTCGACCTGGACTTCGCCAACTCCTTCAAGGTGCGCCGCGCGGGGGCCTACGAGCGCTTGCTGCTCGATGTCATCCGCGGCCGCCTCGGGTTGTTCGTGCGGCGCGACGAGCAGGCGCAGGCCTGGCGCTGGGTCGAACCTATCCTGGATACCTGGGCGGACAGCACCGTGCCACCCAAGCCGTATACGGCCGGCACCTGGGGGCCGGCCGCCTCATCCGCGCTGATGTCGCGCGACGGCTCGCTCTGGCACGAAGAGGTGTAGGCCGCGCCCGCCGATCATTGATTGACCCTCATTCGAACAGGAGACTCTGCCCATGCGACGCTACGAACATACCTCCGAGGCGGACCTGGCCGAAGCGATGGCGATCTCGGTAGCCCACGCGCTGGAGATCGCCATTGGCGTACGCGGCTGGGCGGTGCTGGCGGTGTCCGGCGGGCGCTCGCCGGTGCCGATGTTCGAGCGCCTGCGCCATCGCACCATCCGCTGGGAAGCGGTCACCATCACGCTGGTCGACGAGCGCGTGGTGCCGCCCGACCATGACGACAGCAACGGCGCGCTGGTGCGCCGCCACCTGCTGCGCGAGGCGGCGGGCAAGGCGGCCTTCGTGCCGCTGGTGGCCGATGCCGCCGAAGTGGCCGACCCGGCCAGCGCGGTGGCCCGGCTGAACGCGGCCTGGCGCCAGCCCGACGTGATCGTGCTGGGCATGGGCGAGGATGGCCATACCGCCTCGCTGTTTCCCGAGGCGCCCGAGTTGCAGCAGGCCCTTGCCGAGCCGCAGCCGGGCTACCTGGTCACGCATCCACGCGAGGCGCCGCACGCGCGCGTCACGCTGAACCTGGCCGCGCTGCTGGCTGCCGAGCGCGTCTTCCTGTCGTTCGCGGGGCCGGTCAAGACGGCGGTGTTCGCGCGCGCCTGCAAGGGGCCCACCCCGGCGCTGCCCGTCAGCCTGGTGCTGAGCCGGCACCGGCACGGCACCGATGTCTTCTCGGCTTGATGCCATGAAGAACTTTCCACGCCTGCTGGGCGATGTCGGCGGCACCAATGTGCGCTTCGCGCTGGAGGCCGCGCCGCAGCGCATCGGCCCGGTGACGGCGTTCAAGGTGGCCGATTTCCCCTCGCTCGAGGCCGCCATGCAGCATTACCTCGGCGGTTTGCCGGCCGGTAGTGCGAGGCCGCGCTACGCGGCCGTCGGCCTGGCGAACCCGGTGACCGGCGATCGCGTCAAGCTGACCAATCACGCCTGGGCGTTCTCCATCTCGCAGATGCAGCGCTCGCTCGGCCTGGACCTGCTGCTGGCCATCAACGATTTCACCGCGCTGGCGCTGGGTTTGCCCCACCTCGGCGCGCAGGACCTGACGCCGCTGCGCCAGGGCACGGCCATGGCCGGCGCGCCGCTCGCGCTGGTCGGGCCGGGCACCGGCCTGGGCGTGTCCGGGCTGGTGCCCGCGCGCTCCGGGCCGGCCGTGGCGCTGGCCGGCGAGGGTGGCCATATCGAGCTGATGCCGGAAACCGAAGACGAATGGACCGCGTGGCGCGCGGCCCATCAGGCCTTCGGCCGTGTCTCCGCCGAGCGTCTTTTGTCGGGCATGGGGCTGTCGTTGACGCATGCCGCGTTGCACGCAGAAACGGGTACGCCCCTGGCGCGCCAGCTCGAGCCGGCAGAGGTAACCGAAGGCGCGATCCACCGGCACGACCCGCTCTGCGAGCGCGCGCTCGCGGTGTTTTGCGGCTTGCTGGGTTCCGTGGCGGCCGACATTGCGCTGGTACTGGGTGCGCGTGGCGGCGTGTACCTGGGCGGCGGCATCGTGCCGCGCTTCGTGCCCGCGCTGCGCAACTCCGCGTTCAACGCGCGCTTTACCGCCAAGGGGCGGATGAGCGCGTACCTGGAAATCCTGCCGGTCTACGTGATCAACGCGGAGTACCCAGCGCTGCCCGGACTCGCGCAGGCGCTGGAGGAAGCGATCACGCATGGCGTCGATGGCGCTGATGCCAGCCGAGCCAACCCGGTCAACCAACCCAAACCTGCCTGACCCGGACCTGACCATGCGAGTGTTGCTGGTGGAAGACGACGCCATGATCGGCGATAGCGTGAAGCTGGCGCTGCGCCAGGAAGGCTTCGCGGTGGACTGGGTGCAGGACGGCGAGGCCGGCCTTGCCGCGGCCGCGCAGTCGGGCGGCCCGGAAGGCGATGCCTGCTACGCGCTGATCCTGCTCGATCTGGGCCTGCCGCGCCGCTCCGGGCTGGAGGTGCTCGCCGCGCTGCGCGCGCGCGGCGTGAATACGCCAGTGCTGATCCTGACCGCGCGCGACGCCGTGGCCGATCGCGTGGCCGGGCTGAACGCCGGCGCCGACGACTACCTCGTCAAGCCCTTCGACCTGCAGGAACTGGCCGCGCGCATGCATGCGCTGGTGCGCCGCGCCGAAGGCCGGGCGGAGCCGCTGCTGCGCTACGGCGGCATCGTGATCAATCCCGTGACCCGCGAGGTCACCCTCGACGGCGAGCCGGTGCGCCTGTCGGCGCGCGAGTTCGGCTTGCTCTCGGCGCTGCTGGCACGCCCTGGCAAGGTGTGGTCGGTGGCGCAACTGGAGGAGCGCCTGTACGGCTGGGGCGATGAAGTCGGCAGCAACACGGTGGAGGTCTACATCCACGCGCTGCGCAAGAAATTCGGCGCGGCGCTGATCCGCAATATCCGTGGCGTGGGCTATGTGGTGCCCAAGCTCGAGGCCGGGAGCGCGGGCTGATGCGTTCCATCCAGAGAACCCTGCTGTGGTGGCTGGCGCTGGGCCTGCTGGCCGGCATCGCCATTGCCACTGCGCTGATCTACGGGCAGGCACGGCAGGAAGCCAACGCACTGTTCGACTACCAGATGAAGCAGGTGGCCGCCGCGCTGCCCAGCCAGTTTGCCGATCCGGTGATGCCGCCTTTCGTGCAACAGGAGTCGCCCGGTGCGCCGGGCTCGCCTAGCGACAGCTTGTTCCATGCCGACGAAGACGTGGTGATCCATATCTGGGATGGCTCCGGCCGCAGCCTGTATCTGTCGCACGCGCATCCCGCGCTGCCGCCGCGCGCCGAACTGGGATTTTCCAACGTCAAGACAGCGCAGGGCGAATGGCGGATCTACAGCGTGCAGCTCGGGCTCGGCGTGGTGCAGATCGCCCAGCCCATGTCGGCGCGCAGCGAGGTGGCCGCGCGCATGGCGCTGCGCACCGTGGCGCCCTTGCTGTTGCTGCTGCCGCTGATCGGCTGGCTGGTGTGGGTGGCCGTGGGACGCGCCCTGCGGCCCTTGCACGAGATCGCAGCCGGCGTGCGCCAGCGTGACGCCAACGCCCTGTCCCCACTGGCGGTCAGCCGCATGCCGGACGAGATCGCGCCGTTGACCGAGGCGCTCAACCAGCTGCTGGCGCGGCTGTCGCACGCCATCGATACCCAGCGTGCCTTCGTGGCTGACGCCGCGCATGCGCTGCGCACGCCGCTGGCGGCGCTGCAGTTGCAGGCTCAGTTGGTGGAGCGCGCCGATACGGCCGAAGAGCGGCAGGAGGCCGTGGGCAAGCTGCGCCAGGGGCTGGAGCGGCTCACGCACATGGTGGCCCAGCTGCTGACGCTGGCGCGCCAGGAGCCCGGCGCGGCAGTGCCTGCGCACGAGCCGGTGGACCTGCGCGCGCTGGCGCAAAGCGTGGTGGCGGAGATGACCCAGGCCGCGCTCGATCGCCACATCGACCTGGGGCTCGATGCCGACGCCGGTGCCGGCCCGGTCACGGTGCGTGGCGACGTCGATGCGCTGCGCATCCTGTTGACCAACCTGGTCGACAATGCGCTGCGCTATGTGCCGGCCGGCGGCAGGGTCGATGTGCTGGTTGGCCGCACGCGGGCTCCCGCGGGCGAAAAAGAATCGGGTACGGAAAGCGCGGAACTGATCGTGCAGGACGATGGCCCGGGGATTCCCGCCGCCGAGCGCGCGCGCGTGTTCGACCGCTTCTATCGGGTGCCGGAAGCCCCCACCGGGGGCAGCGGGCTGGGCCTGGCCATCGTGGCGGAGATCGCGCAATCGCACGGCGCGCACGTCTCGCTGGAAGACGCGGCGCCCGGGCTGCGCGTGCGGGTGGTGTTTCCCGCCGCGTGAACGCGCGGCGGCGCCTGTCCTCAGCCTACCGGCGTGAGCACCGGCTCGCCGGCAAAATGCAGCCGGCTGTTTTCCTGGAACTGCCGCACCGAAGCGTCGATGGCTTCCGGCGACCTGGCTGCCACGTGCGGGGTCAGGACCACATTGGGGCAGTCGAACAGTTCGGCGGGCGGCTCGGGCTCGCTCTCGTACACATCAAGGCCGGCGCCGCCGAGCTTGCCGGCGCGCAGGGCGTGCGCCAGCGCCGCGGTGTCGAGCACGCTGCCCCGCGCGATATTGACCACGAAGCCGCCCGGGCCCAGCTGGGCCAGTACCTTGGCGTCGACCAGGTGGCGGGTGCCCGCGCCGCCGGGCGTGGCGATGATCAGGTAGTCGGCCCATTCGGCCAGCGCGCCGAGGCTGTCGAAGTAGCGATACGGCGTGTCGTCGCGCCGGGCCCGGTTGTGATAGCCCACCTCCAGGTCGAAGCCCAGCCCGCGCTGCGCAATGCGCCGGCCAATGGTGCCGAGGCCGAGAATCCCCATGCGCTTGCCCGACACGTTGGGCCGCAGCGGCAGCGCGGTGCGCCACTTGCCGGCGCGCGTGGCCTGGTCCAGCACCGGGATGGCGCGCACGGTGGCTAGCAGCAGCGCCATGGCGTGGTCCGCCACGCAACTGTCGTTGGTGCCGGCACCGTTGGCCACGACGATGCCGCGCGCGCGGGCGTGGGCCACGGCAATGTTCTCGTACCCCGCGCCCAGCGCGCACACCAGTTCCAGCGCGGGCATGGCGTCGATCTCGGCGGCGGTGAGGCCGACCGTGCCGATCGTCAGCACCGCGCGCACGCGGGTGCCGGCCTCCCGGACCTGCGCGGCACGGCCCGCGCTGTCAGGCGCGTAGAGCACTTCGTATTGTTCGGCAATCCAGGACAGATGTTGGGCGCTGACGTGGCTGAGGACGAGCAGGAGCGGCTTCATGATGGGCAGGTTGTCTTGGGGCCGGCGGCGACGGCTGGGAGGAGGGCGCGCGGTCCCGGGAGGGGACTTAAGCTGCACCGCGGCATTGTAACGGCGGCGCGCCGGGCTTGCTGGCGCGCCCTAGTGCTCCCTCGATTATCAAATGCCCGCCAAGAGTGCTTCCAATCCTGGGTGGATGATCTGCCGTCGCGCCGTGACCATAATGGATCGCCACGTCGCTGTGGGACAAGCTCGACGGCGCCGCGCGCGAGGCCATGTTAAAAAACGTGGCCGCACGCTTGCCGGCGCAGCACATCGGCCAGCCCGAAGACGTTGCGCAGGCCATCCTTTACCTGGCCGGAACGGGCTTCGCCACGGGGTCGATGGTGCTGCTCGATGGCGGCGGCGCGATCGGCTGACGCTCCGGATAGCCACGCAGAAACGGGTACGCTTTGCGCTTCGGGCGGCGCGTTCCGCCTGCGCGGCGGGTGGGCCAGCCGCTCGCCAAGCCTTGAAGCGGAGCGGGAATGCCGTTCTAATGCAGCGGATGCGACTTATCGATTCCGTGAAAATGAAGCCTGCCCTCCTGTCCGCCCTGCTGCTAGCCACCGCGTTGGCGATCCCCATGGCCCCCGCGGCAGCGGCGCCGCCACCCGCCGCCACGCAGGCCGAGGTCACCCATCTCTTTGCCTATCTGGCAGGCTCGAATTGCCAGTTCAACCGCAACGGCAGCTGGTATTCCGCGCCAGACGCGGCTGCGCACCTCAAAAAGAAGTACGACTATCTGGCCGACAAGGGCGCCATCAGCACCAGCGAGAGCTTTATCGAACTGGGCGCGAGCAAGAGCAGCGTCAGCGGCAAGCCTTACCTGGTCAAGTGCGGCCAGGCCCAGCCGGTGGAGAGCGCACCGTGGCTAGGCGCCGAACTGGCGCGCTATCGGCAAAAGGCTGCGGGCAAGTAGGCGCGAGCCCCTTTCTTGCATTTGCAGTGGGTTTGAAGGCACGCAGAAACGGGTACGCTTTTGCTTTCCGGCAACAAAGGCCGGCCCGGGCGCGCTGTCAGAGAGCAACCGATAGCGAACCGGCTTTCGCCGAACCATACTTCAGTCCTGGCCGTACCTCAGGCTGATTGCCGAGTGCGGCCCAATGCGTCCTCACAGCCCCGTGCGCCCCTCGCGGCGCGGGGTTCTTCTTAGGCGCATGCGACGCGGACCCTGGCATTTTCTGCCCGGGCCGCAAGGTTTGGCTAAGGAGAATCCGGATGCAGACCGTCATATCCGATAACGAAAGCGCTCCCCCTCCCGCCTCCTGGCGCCGGCTGACGCACCGCGCCTGCGCAACCCTGGCGCTCTGCAGTACCCTCGCGGCGCTCGGCTGGATTGCCTGGATCTGCTGGCGCCTGGTCAGCGTGATTGCGCCCGGCAGCATGAGCTTTGTCGACGCCTTGATGGTGCTGGTGATGCTGGTCTTCACCTGCGGTGCGGCCGTTTCCGTCTGCGCCGTGTGTGAGATGGGCCAGCGCTAAGCGTCGGGCCGAGCGTCCGGCTGGGCCGCGCCTGCCGCGATTGCGGCACCTCGTCGTCGCCACGCGCGTCGTCCCGGCCTCATATCTCCCTGGTCATTCCCCTCAGGTCGATCCATGCATCGAACTGGGCTGCCGTGACATGTCCCGAGGCGAGCGCCGCCTCGCGCAGCGACAGATTGCGCTTGATCGCCAGCTTGGCGATCTCGGCCGCGCGGTCGTAGCCGATGTGCGGGTTGAGCGCCGTCACGGGCGTAAGCGAGCGTGCCAGCATCTCGGCGATGCACTCGCGATGCGCCTGCACCCCTTCCACCATGCGTTCGGCAAAGCTCGCGGCAGCATCGGCAAGCAGCGTGACCGATTGCAGCAGGCTGTAGATGATCACGGGCTTGTACGCGTTGAGCTCGAGCGTGCCGAGGCCATTGGCCAGCGTGATGGTGGTGTGGTTGCCGATCACCCGGCAGCACACCATGGCCAGCGCCTCCGCCTGGGTGGGATTGACCTTGCCCGGCATGATCGAGGAGCCGGGTTCGTTGGCCGGCAGGATCAGTTCGGCAAAGCCCGCGCGCGGGCCGGAGCCGAGCAGCATGAAATCGCGCGCGATTTTCAGGAAGGACGACGCCGGGGTGTTGAGCGCGCCCGA
>NZ_BAAILO010000404.1:114082-131791 GCF_054589115.1 Cupriavidus sp. 8B
ACAGGTCGGCCAGCGCATCGTGCGAGGCTTGCAGCGCGTAGCGGTTCGGCGCGGGCTCGAACGGCAGGCCCGTGTAGTCCGACAGCGCGCGCGCGAAGGCCGCGGCAAAACCGTGCGGCGCGTTCAGCCCGGTGCCCACCGCGGTGCCGCCCTGGGGTACCGGCATGGCGCGCAGCATGGCCTGGCGCAGGCGCGACTGGGCATCGCCTACCTGGGCTTCGTAGCCGGAGAACTCCTGGCCGAGCGTCAGCGGCACGGCGTCCTGCAGGTGCGTGCGGCCCACCTTGACGATGTCGGTGAACGCGTCCACCTTGCGCCCGAGCGCCTGCTGCAAGGTCTCCAGCGCAGGCAGCAGCTGCAACTGGATCGCCCGGGTGGCGGCGATGTGCATCGCCGTGGGAAAGCTGTCGTTGGAAGACTGGCTGGCATTGACGTGATCGTTGGGATGCACCGGCTGCCTGGTGCCCGGCTCGCCGCCGAGCAGCTGGATCGCACGGTTGGCAATCACCTCGTTCAGGTTCATATTGGTCTGCGTGCCGGAGCCGGTCTGCCAGACCGAGAGCGGGAACTCCTCGGACCACTTGCCGGCGATGATCTCCTGCGCCGCTGCCTCGATGGCGTGTGCCAGCTCCGGCTTGAGCACGCGCAGCTCGCGGTTGGCGCGGGCCGCGCAGAGCTTGAGGATGGCGAAGGCTTCGATCAGCGCTGGCGGCATCGTCTCGCTGCCGATGCGGAAGTTCTGGCGCGAACGCTCGGTCTGCGCCCCCCACAGGTGCCGGGCAGGCACTGGTACGTCGCCGAGGCTGTCGGTCTCGATGCGGATGGTGTCGTGCTTGCGCTCGGGCATTGCGTTCTCCTGTTCGGTAGAAGGCGGCTTGGCAGCAGATCCTGGGCTTTAGAATACGCTCCCGGCAGCCACGGCGTCATCCGTGCCGCCGGGCGCGGCCAGCCTGCCCCAGCGCACGAATCACAGCATCGCAGCCATGCGCTGGCCGCGAGGGCGCGGGTGCCGGTCGCCGCGCTGGTCAGCTGCCGCCTGCTGATGCGCGAGGCAGGGTCGACCACGCGCATCGTCCCCGAGCAGATGCTGGCCCGGGCGGGCGTGGTGCCCGCCAAGCGATGGAGATTGGCAGCCGGGAATCGATCCGCGAGGCGTTGATCCGCGGGCTCGGGGTGTCCATCATCGCCCGCCACGAGGTGCCCAGCCGTCCGGACCTGAAAATGCTGGATTTTGAGGGCAGTAGCGCGGAAATGAGCGAGTATCTCTATTTTTGCGCGAACGGCGGGGAGCGCGCCTGATCAATGCATTCGCTGCGGCGGCGCGCCCTGGCGCGCAGATCATGCCGGGCTAATTCGAAGCTGTCTTGGCGCTGACCGCCTTGCGGTTTCCCCCGACTTAATGTTTTACGCTTTTACCTGCCATATTTCTCCGCAGGCAAAAATTACATACGCGCAGGCTAATCATTGGCCAGGGGATGTGCTTGGCGGAGCCAATGTAGAGACATTGGCTTTGCCGGCAGCGCAAGCCACGAAGTTTTCCCCGCTTTGGAAGGGGGTGGGTTCCCGCCCGATGCGGAAACTGTCAGGCTTGCGTTCCCTGCGAAAGGCCGTGGCAGCGCCTGTGAGGGAAGCCGGGCAGACTTGGGGGCGGGTGCTCGCTATCGCGGATGTTGCAGGGATGGAACATAACTATTGTTGCTCGCAAAGCGTTTGCCCAGACTGCCGGGTTGGTAAGAAAATGGCGCTCCAACAATAAGAAGAATATTTACAGTACACAATTAAAACAGGATGTCGGGGTGAATCAAGCAATTCTGCAATATCTCACTGAGCGGCATTGCTCGTCGCAATGGCGTGACGTACTGTCGGCGCTCGCCGAAGAACTATCCGAGACCATGGACGTGGCCGGCCTGCGCGCCGTCATGTGGCGGGTTGGCGCGCGTTTTGCTAAGCGTTTCGATCCGGGCGCCTGCTCGACGCTCGCCGAGCTGGAACGGGCTGTAGCCCAGATCTGGCTGGACGTGGACTGGGGCTGGACCAGCATCGAGGATGCGGGGGGCTCGCTGGTGGTCCGGCACTACTGCGCACCGCTGAACGCGGCGCTTGGGGACGGAGCCGACGCGTGGTCGCCGGCCTTCCTGGAGGGGGCGTACCAGCACTGGTTCCGCATGCTCGGCTCGTCCGAGACCCTGCGGGTCAGCCAAAGTACGCCGATTGATGCCACCGGATGCGTGGAATTCCGGTTTGGGCGTTGATGTGCCGCTGCGGTTTACGGCAGTTTTCACGCCGGCGCCCACCCTTGCGTGAGTGAGATCCCATGAGTCAATCCGACGATTTGTCCAAGCTGTTCCAGCGTTTCGGCGGCAAGGCGGAATCCTATAAAGAGATCGTGCGCGAAGACGCGGCGTCGCAGGCGCGCGAGCGCTGGCCGCTGCTGACGTCCGTGCGGGTCGACCGCGCCGCCGTGGTGCCCCCCGTCCAGCCGGCCGCACCACATGCGCCTGAGGTTGCCAGCCCGGTTGCCGGGCAGGCCGGCTCGGCCGCGCCGTTGTGGCGCGCCGCGTTGCCTGCCGGGGACGTGCCACCGGCCGCGCAGCCGGCTCCCGCCGCCGAGGCGCCAGCCGCCCGGATAGCGCCGGCGGCCCCTGCTGCCCCGACGGTATTGAGCGCGCCCGCCTCCGCGATGCGACCGCGTTTCCGCACGCCAGAAGGCATGGCGCCAGTGGCGTCGGCCGCCATGCCGCCCTCGCCGGCAGCACCGGCAGAAGTACCGAACCCCGCCGCTGCCCCCACGCCCCAGCCAGCCAGCATTTGGGCCCCGGCGGCTCCCGCGGCTGCGGCCGCGCCGCCGGCCGAGCCCGCTCGCGCCGCCGACACCGAATTGTCCAAGGTGTTCGCCCGGCTCGAAGGCCGCCAGGAACCGGCCACCACCAGCGAGCGCGCACCCGCGCGCCGCTCCTTTCTTGATCGGCTGAATCGCTCGTGAAGATCATTGCTGTTGTTTCGGCCAAGGGCGGCGTGGGAAAGACCACGCTGTCGGCCAACCTGGCCGAAGCGCTCGCCCTCGCTGGCGAGAATGTGCTTGCCGTGGACCTGGATCCGCAAAACGCGCTGCGCCTGCATTTCGGCATGCCGCCGCAGGAAGTCGCGGGGCATGCGCGGGCCACGCTGGCCGCAGAAGCGTGGCAGCAGAGCATGTACAAGGGCCGCTCCCGCGTGCTGGTCATGCCGTTCGGCTCGCTCAACGAGGCGGACCGCTCTGCGTTTGAAACGCACCTCTCCACGCATCCGGGATGGCTGCGCACGGAGCTTGCCGGGCTCGGCCTGGGCCGCGACGACGTGGTTGTGATCGACACCCCGCCGGGCCCGTCGCCTTACATGCGTCAGGCGCTGTCCAGCGCGCAGCTATGCCTGATGGTGTCGCTGCCGGACGCCGCCTCCTACGCCACGATGCCCCTGATGGAAGACCTGATCCGCACGTATTGCGAAGGCCGGCCCGATTACCTGGGCCATGTGCTGGTGATCAACCAGGTCGACGTGAGCCGCCAGCTCGGCAAGGACGTGGTGCAGGTGCTGCGCGCCCAGCTGGGCGAGCGCGTGCTGGGCGTGATCCACCAGGACCAGGCCGTGGCCGAGGCGCTGGCCTATGACCGCAGCGTGCTCGAGTACAACCCTCACAGCCAGGCCACGCACGACCTGCAGCGCTGCGCTGCATGGGTGCGCCAGGCGCTGGCCGCTCACGGAGAAGCCGCGTGAAGCCAGCCAAGGCAAAAGCCGCCGCCGCGCCCAAAGGCGCGCGGGCCAAGGGCAAGGACAAGGTTAAAGGCAAAAGCAAAAGCAAAAGCAAAGGCGACGACAAGCCCAACGCGCTGTCGGCTGCGTTGCGGCGTTTCGGCAGCACCTTCATCGAGCTTCCCCTTTGGGATAGCGCTGCGGCGCGGGTGTTGGCGTTGCTGCTCGGGCTGTTCATGTTTGCGCTGGTCATCACGGTGCCGCTGGATTTCTGGCAGCAGGTCGGGTTTGCCGCGGTGTGCTTCGGGCTGGCGATCTGGCTGAACCGGGTCAAGGGCCATCTCGCCACGCTGATGATGGTGATCCTGTCGATCGCGGCGTCCAGCCGCTATATGTACTGGCGCCTGACGGAAACCGTGGGCCTGGGCGGTTGGTTCGACACTGTCTTCGGCATCGGCCTGGTGCTGGCCGAGATCTACGCGTTCGTGGTGCTGATCCTGGGCTACTTCCAGACCGCGTGGCCGCTCAAGCGCCGCCCGGTGGCGATGCCCGCGGACAGCGCCAGCTGGCCCACCGTGGATATCTTCATTCCGACCTACAACGAGCCGCTGTCGGTGGTCAAGCCGACGGTGTTCGCGGCGATGTCCCTGGACTGGCCGCGCGACAAGATCAATGTCTACGTGCTGGACGACGGCCGGCGCGAGGAATTTCGCGAGTTCTGCGAGAAGGTCGGCGTCACCCACGTGACGCGTAATCACAATCGCCACGCCAAGGCGGGCAATATCAACGAGGCGCTCAAGGGCACGCACGGCGAGTATGTGGCGATCTTCGATTGCGACCACATTCCCACGCGCTCCTTCCTGCAGATCAGCATGGGCTGGTTCCTCAAGGACCCCAAGCTGGCCATGCTGCAGACGCCGCACTATTTCTTCTCGCCCGACCCGTTCGAGAAAAACCTGCGCACCTTCCAGGAAGTCCCCAACGAGGGCGAGCTGTTCTACGGCCTGGTGCAGGACGGCAACGACCTGTGGGACGCCACCTTCTTCTGCGGCTCCTGCGCCGTGATCCGCCGCGCCCCGCTGCTGGAGGTGGGCGGCATCGCGGTGGAAACCGTGACCGAGGACGCGCACACCGCGCTCAAGCTGCACCGCAAGGGCTACGGCACCGCCTACCTGGCGATTCCGCAAGCCGCGGGGCTCGCAACGGAAAGCCTCTCGGGCCACGTCGGGCAGCGCATTCGCTGGGCCCGGGGCATGGCGCAGATCTGCCGGGTGGACAACCCGCTGTTCGGGCCGGGCCTGTCGATCCCGCAGCGGCTGTGCTACCTCAATGCCATGCTGCACTTCTTCTACGGCCTGCCGCGGCTGGTGTTCCTGACGGCGCCGCTGGCCTACCTGCTGTTCGGCGCCCACGTGATCCAGGCCCCGGCGCTGACCATCGCCACGTTCGCGCTGCCGCACCTGTTGCACGCGAACATGACCAACTCGCGCATCCAGGGCAAGTTCCGGCATTCGTTCTGGAACGAGGTCTACGAATCGGTGCTGGCGTGGTACATCATGCGGCCGGTGCTGGTGGCATTCGTCAACCCCGCGGCCGGCAAGTTCAACGTGACGCCCAAGGGCGGCGTGATCGAGGAAGCCTACTTCGACTGGGTGATCTCGCGGCCCTACCTGGTGCTGCTGCTGTTCAACATGCTGGGCGTGGTGGTGGGTTTCCTGCGGCTGTTCCTGTGGAATCAGTTCGAGGCCACCACGGTGGTGCTCAACCTGACCTGGACGTTCTACAACCTGATCATTCTCGGCGCCTCGATTGCGGTCGCCAGCGAGACGCGCCAGATCCGCGTGGCGCACCGGGTGGCGATGAAGCTGCCCGCCACGCTGCACTTTCCCGATGGCCGCACGCTGGTGTGCGAGACCATCGACTTCGCCGAGGGCGGCATCGGCATGCGGCTGCCGCCTGGCATGAAGGCCGCCGTGGGCGAGCAAGTGCAGATCTCGCTCTACCTGCAGAACGACGAGCACATGTTCCCCGCCAAGGTGGTGTTCCAGGGTGACACACACACCGGCCTGGAGCTGGCGGAAATGAGCCCGCGCGAGGAAATGGCGTTCGTGCAATGCACCTTTGCGCGCGCCGACGCGTGGATCGATTCGTGGGGCCGCAAGCGCCCGGATGCCCCGGGGCTGGCCGCCGGCCAGATCCTGCGCATCGGCCTGCTTGGCTTCCATAACGTGATGTTCCACCTGGGGCGCGAGATGCGCCACTTGCTGCGCCGTCCAGAACCTGGCGCTTCTACCCGTTGATCGGCCTGATCGGCCTCGTCGGCCATGCGCCGCGTCCCGCAACGGTTCGGGACGCGGCTTGACCACGCACCGGACCACTGGCAAAAAACAGAGAATGCGTTTGACCAAGACACCACGCCTGACCGATCGCTCAACTGCGCCCACAACCGCGCCCACAACCGCGCCCACAGCCGCGCGCCTGCCCGCGGCGGCCCGCCTGAGCGCATTGCTCGCGCTTGCCATGCTGACGGTGACCCCGGCCGGCGCCCAGCGCGCCGGCGTGCCCGACACCACGCGCGACGCAGTCGCCGCGCAGTCGCCCGCCGCAGTGGCCGTGCAGGCCGCCGCCGCGCCCCGCAGCGGCGCGCGCACCGTGCAGCTCACGCTCAAGCAGCTCGGCGCCACCGCGCCATTCCAGTTGCGCGGTGTGGACGCCATCAACGGCGTGCCGTTCTCGATCCGCGCCGACGAGGTCGTGACCGGGGCGCGCCTGAAGTTGCGCTACACGTACTCGCCCGCGCTGATACCGGCGCTGTCGCATATCAACGTGATGGTCAACGGCGAGGTCGCCGGTACCGTGCCGGTGCCCAAGGACACCGCGGGGACCAGCCTGGAGCGCGATGTGCCGATCGAGCCGCGGCTGATCACCGAGTTCAACCGTCTCAACCTGCAGCTGATCGGCCACTACACCACCGATTGCGAAGATCCCTTCCACTCCAGCCTGTGGGCCACCGTTGGCAATAGCAGCGTGCTGGAACTTACGCTGACGCCGGTGGCGCTGTCCAACGACCTGGCCCTGCTGCCGCTGCCGTTCTTCGATCGCCGCGACGTTGGCCGCCTCAGGCTGCCTTTTGTGTTTGCGGGCGCACCGTCGACGGCCACGCTGGAAGCCGCGGGCACGGTTTCGTCGTGGTTCGGCGCGCTGGCCGGCTATCGCGGCGCATCGTTTGCCGCCACGCTCAACCAGGTGCCCGCCACTGGCAATGCGGTGGTGTTCGTCACCAACGAAGAAAAGCCCGCCGGCGTGCAGGTGCCCGCCATCAGCGGTCCGTCGATCGCGGTGGTGCCCAATCCGGGCGACGCCAACGCCAAGCTGCTGCTGGTGATGGGCCGCGATAGCGCCGAGCTCAAAACCGCGGCGCAGGCGCTCGCGCTCGGCGCGCGCGCGCTGTCCGGGCAGAACGCCACCATCAACAAGCTCGAAGACGTGGCGCCGCGAGTGCCCTACGACGCACCCAACTGGATCCGCAGCGACCGCCCGGTGCGCTTTGGCGAGCTTGCCGAAGTGCGCGACCTCAATGTCTCGGGCTACAGCCCGGACCTCGTGCGGGTGAATTTCCGGCTGCCGCCCGACCTGTTCGGCTGGCGCAGCAAGGGCATCCCGATCGACCTGAAGTACCGCTATACGCCGCGCCCGGTGGTGGACAAGTCCACCCTCAACATCAGCGTCAGCAACCAGTTCCTGCGCGCGTACGCGCTGCGCTCGGTCAGGAACCAGGATGGCGGCGCCAGCCAGTTGCTGGCCAAGGTGCTGCCGGATGGCTCGGTGCCGGTCGATGAGCACATCGAGCTGCCGCTGTTCATGCTGCCCGCGCAGTCGCAGCTGCAGTTCCATTTCTACTACGACTACCTCAAGCAGGGCGCGTGCAAGGACGTGATGCTGGACAATGTCAAGGGCGCGATCGATCCTGACTCCACCATCAACATCACCGGCCTGCCGCACTTTATCGCGCTGCCTGACCTGGCCGTGTTCGGCAACAGCGGCTTCCCGTTCACGCGCATGGCCGACCTCTCCGAGACCGCGGTCATCCTGCCGGACAAGCCTGCCGCCGAGGACTACTCGACCTACCTCACGCTGATGGGGCGCATGGGCGAATCCACCGGCTATCCCGCCACCGGGGTGGCCGTGAGCGCCGCCGCGCAGGTCGGCAAGCAAGCCGCGCGCGACCTGCTGGTGATCGGCACCACGCAGAGCCAGCCGCTCTTCACGCAATGGGCCGAGCGCATGCCGGTCACGCTGGCCGGCAATGAAAAGCGCTTTGCGCTGACCGATCTGGTGTCCACCGTGACGGGCTGGTGGAACGGTGCGGATGGCACGCGCAACCGCCCGGTCGAGACGCGCATGTCGATCAGCAGTGCCAGCACCGATGCCGCGCTCAGCGCCTTCGAGTCGCCGCTGGCATCCGGGCGCAGCGTGGTGGCCGTCACCAGCAACGCGCCGCAAGGCCTGCTGGCCATGACCGAGGTGCTGCTCGATCCCGACCAGGTCACGAACGTGCAAGGCAGCCTGGCGCTGGTGCGCGGCAAGGAGATCAACAGCCTGGCGGTCCAGCAGAACTACTACGTGGGCAAGCTGCGGCCCTGGACCTATGTGCAGTGGTGGCTCTCGCAGCGGCCGCTCGCCATGGTGCTGATGATCGGCGGCGCCGCACTGCTGCTGGCGGTGTTGATGTATCTGTCGCTGCGGGCACGCGCCGCGCGCCGCAAGCTAGGGGAACACAAGTGAGCGTGAACCGCATTCGCCGCCTATGGCTCGCGGGCTTGCCCGGCCTGGGCGCGCTCGCGGCGCTGGGTGGCTGGCCCGCGCTGGCCCACGGCGCCGCGCCGAAGACATCGGCGCCGGCCGCCTGCGCGTGGCCGCTGTACCAGCAGTTCCTGTCCCGCTTCGTGCAGGCCGACGGCCGCGTGCTCGACCCGTCCACCAAGGAGCAGCAAAGCACCTCCGAGGGCCAGTCCTACGGCATGGTGTTTGCCCTGATGGCCAACGACCGCGCCACCTTCGACCGCCTCTGGCAATGGAGCATTGCCAACCTCGGCGCGGGCAACCTGCAGGACAAGCTGCCCGCCTGGCAGTGGGGCCACCGGGCCGACGGCTCGTGGGGCGTGATCGACGCGAACCCCGCATCGGATGCCGACTTGTGGTTCGCTTTCGCGCTGCTCGAAGCCGCGCGGTTGTGGAAGCAGCCGCGCTATGGCGAGCAGGCGCGCGCGCTGCTCAAGCTGGTGGCCAGGCAAGAGGTGGTGTCGCTGCCCGGCTTTGGCACCATGCTATTGCCGGGCCCGCAGGGTTTTGCCCAAGGCAACGCCGATGGCCCGCGCCAGTGGCGCCTCAATGCCAGCTACCTGCCGGTGCCATTGCTGCGCCGCCTGGCTGGCGCCGAGCCGTCCGGCCCTTGGGGGCAGCTTGCCACGCAGGCCGGCAAGCTGGTCGAGGCGGTGGCCAGGCAGGGCATCGTGCCCGACTGGTCGGCCTACCGCAGCGACGCTGGCGGCAGCGGCTTTCTCACCGACCCGGACAAGGGCGATGTCAGCAGCTACGACGCTATCCGCGTCTACCTGTGGGCCGGCGTGACGCCACGCGGCGACGCCGCTGGCCGCCTGCTGATGAAGGCGCTGGCGCCGCAGGCGCAGCGCATGGCGGGACGCGCCGCGCCGCCCGAGCGCATGCACGCCGATAGTGGCGCGGTGGAAGGCGACGGCCCGACGGGCTTCTCCGCCGCGCTGGTGCCGTTCCTGCAGGCGGCCGGATCGCCGGTAGCCGCGGTGCAGCGCACCCGGGCCGAGACGATGATCGACGCCGCCACGGGCAAGTCCGCTGCCACGTACTACGACACCGTATTGGGATTATTCGGCCTCGGCTTTGCCGAAGGCCGCTACCGGTTCGCGCCTTCGGGGCAACTGGAGCTGGAGTGGGAGAAGACATGTCGAACCGCAAGCGCCCGGCCATGAACGGACGCGCGAACACACCCCGCCCGACGAGCGGGCAGCATATTCCCGCGGACACCGCGCGCGGCAAGGGCCTGCGCGCCAAGACACTGGTGCTGAGCCTGCTGGCGGCGTTTGCCGCAGCTGCCACGGCGCAGGAAGATCCGGTCAAGCTGTTGGTGGACCAGGGCAAGTACTGGCAGGAACGCGGCCGCAGCGACCGCGCCGCCGAAGCGTGGCAAAAGATCCTGCGGCTGAATCCGGCCCAGCCCGAAGCCCTGTACGGCATGGGCGTGGCCGAAGCCGAGGCGGGCCGCCCCGACGGCGCGCGCACCTACCTGGAGCGACTGAAGAAGGCCCAGCCCAACTCCCCGCTGGTGGCGCGCCTCACGCAGGTGATCAGCAGCGGCGGCGTGACCCAGCAGGTCGAGCAGGCGCGCCAGCTGGCGCGCAGCGGCCAGAGCGAGGAAGCCGTCAAGCGCTATCAGCAAGCCGCGGGCGGCGCGGTGCCGCAGGGCAACCTGGCGCTGGAGTACTACCAGACGCTGGGTGGCACGGCGCAAGGCTGGGAAGAAGCCCGCAAGGGCCTGGAGCAACTGGCCCGCGCCAATCCGTCGGACAACCGCGCGCAGCTCGCGCTGGCGCAGCACCTGACCTACCGCGAGTCCGCGCGGCGCGACGGCATCCGCCAGCTGGAGGCGCTGTCCAAAAGCAGCGACGTAGCCGGCCAGGCCGGCGAGAGCTGGCGGCGGGCCCTGACCTGGCTGGGCGGCCGGCCGGCGGATGCGCCGCTGTACCAGGCATGGCTGGCAAGCCATCCCGACGACGCCACCATCCGCGCCAAGCTCGATGCGGTCAAGGCCCAGCATCAGCAACAGCAACAGCAGCAAGCCACGCAAGCGGCCGGCGCCGCCAGCAACCCGGTGCGCCAGATCGTGCAGCAAGGCTTCGATGCCATGGATGCCGGCGACCTCGAGCGCGCCGGCGACCGGTTCCAGACCGCGTTGCAGGAGCGCCCCGGCGACGCCGACGCGCTCGGCGGCATGGGCGTGCTGCGCCTCAAGCAGGAGAAGTTTGCCGAGGCGGTGGATTTCCTCGACCAGGCCGCCAAGCGCGGTGCCGGCGGGCGCTACCGCAGCGCGCAGAACAGTGCCACGTACTGGCTGCTGTCCGAGCAGGCCAGTGCAGCGCGTGGCGCGGGCAACCGCGCCGAGGCGCGCAGCCTGCTGGAGCGCGCGATCAAGCTCGATGCGCGCGAGCCCTCTGCCCAGGTGGCGCTGGCCGACGTGATGGCCGAGGAAGGCCAGTACGCCCAGGCCGAAGCTGCCTATCGCCGCGTGCTCAAGCAACAGCCCGACAATCCCGACGCCACGCGCGGCCTGGTGGGCGTGCTGGCGGCGCAGAACAAGAGCGCGGAAGCACTCGCCATCGTGCAGAACCTCACGCCGGCCCAGCAGGACAAGGTTGGCTCGCTGGGCAAGCTGCGCGCCGAAGAGGCCCGCGGCCAGGCCCGCGCCGCCTTGCAGCGCGGCGATACCGCCGGCGCGCGCCGCGCGCTGGAAGACGCGATGGCGGCCGACCCTACCAACCCGTGGGTGCGGCTGGATGTGGCACGCGCCTATGCGTCGATGGGCTTGAAGGAGCAGGCGCGCAGCGTCATGGACGGCCTGCTGCTGTCCAATCCCAATATGCCGGACGCGCTGTACGCGAGCGCACTGCTGTCGGCCGAAACCGGCGACTGGCAAAGCGGGCTCGATGCGCTGGAGCGCATTCCGCCGCAGAACCGCACCCGCGACATGGGCACCCTGCAGCGCCGCCTGTGGGTGCACGCCGAAGCCGACCGCGCCAGCGGGCTTGCCGCCGCCGGCCAGCAGGCCGCCGCGCTGGGCGTGCTGCAGCAAGCCCAGCGCTACGCCCAGCAGGACCCCGACCAGCTCGGCGCGCTGGCGCTGGCTTACGCCGATGCGGGCGACGAGGCGCGCGCTCTCTCGCTGATGCGCAACGTCATGGGCCGCACGGTGCGCCCGGACGTTGGCATGCAACTGCAGTACGCCGCCATCCTGCTCAAGACCAAGCAGGACGTGGAACTGGCCGGCGTGCTGCGCCAGCTTGCCAGCGCCAACCTGAGCAACTCGCAACGCCGCGACTATGACGACCTGCGGGTCGCCTACATCGTGCGGCAGGCCGATGCGCTGACCGAGAGCGGCGACCTCGTGGCAGCCTACGACATGCTGGCGCCGGCGCTCTCCGAGCGCCCCGGCAACGGCGCCGTGCGCGCCAGCCTGGCGCGCATGTATGCGCAGGCGGGCGAGAACAAGAAGGCGCTGACGCTGTACGAGAGCGTGCTGGAGAAGGATCCGCGCAACCTCGACCTGATGCTGGCGGCAATCGGCACCGCCACCGCCGCCAAGGAATTCAGCTGGGCCGAAGGCACGTTGCAGATGGCGCTGGCGCAGGCACCCAAGTCGCCCAAGGTGCTGACCGCCGCCGGGCGGCTCTACCGCGCCCAAGGCAAGACCTCGCGCGCTGCTGAGTACTTCCGCGCAGCGGTGGCGGCAGAGAACGCCGCGGGCGTGTCCTCGGCAAGCGCGCGCCCGGATGGCGCGGGCTTCGACCGCGTGCCGTCCAACCCGTTTGTCGGCCTGCCTGGCCAGCGCGGCAACTCGCAGTTGCCGCCGCCCGGGTCGCAGGCGCCGTACCTGATCGTGCCGGGCCCCACGCGCGCCGCGGCCGCACCCCAGCCCGTGATGGCCGCCACGGCGCCCGCGCCGGTGATGATGAGCGCCGGCGCACAAGCCTCGCAACCCTATATCCCTACGCCGGTGTCCGCTGCCGGGCAGGGCATGGCGCCGGCGATCCAGCAGCCGCAGGCTTACTATCCGCAGCAGGCGCAAGCGCCCATGTCGATGCAGGCGCCTGCCAGCACGCGCGGCAAGAACGCGCGCGCGGCCAAGGCGGGCCCGCAGGCCTATCCAGCCAATCAGGCCAATCAGGCCAACCAGGCTTACCCCGCCTATCCTGCCAACGCGCAGGCCGCCCAGCAGCCGGGCGTGCCATATCCAGTGCCGCAGCAAGCCGCGGCAGCGCAGTATCCCGTCGCGCAGTACGCCGCGCCGGCAGCCGGCGGTTATGCGGCGCCGCCCGCGCCCGCCACGCCGGCGCGCGAGCCGATCGGCGCGCAGTCGCGCGCGCCCTGGCTGGCCGAAGCCGATTCGCAGGCCAACCCGACCGGGCCCAAGACCGCGCAGCAAGAACTCAACGAGATCGAATCCCAGCGCACCAGCACGCTCGCCGGTGGCCCCGTGCTACGCGGGCGCAATGGCGACTCCGGCATGAGCCAGCTCACCGAGATGCAGGTGGTGGCCGAGGCCAAGATGGCCGTCGGCAACGGCAAGCTGGTGGCGCGCGTGACCCCGGTCGCGCTCGACGCCGGCTCGGTCGGCAGCGACTACAACAGCGCCTCGCGCTTTGGCGGCGGCCCGCTGGCTTTCCCCGTGGGCGGCGCGCCCGTCAACCTGGCCAACACGCCACTGAAATCCACTTCCGCGGGCCCGCAGAACGCCTTTGGCGTGGCGGTTGGCGTGGCCTATGAATCGGACCGTTTCAAGGCCGACCTGGGCAGCACGCCGCTGGGCTTCCGCTACGCCGACGTCAACACCGGCGCGCGCCTCAACTTGCCGCTCACGCAACGCACCACGCTGTCGCTCGGCGCATCGCGCCGCCCCGTCACGGATAGCTTGCTGTCATACGCGGGCGTGCGGGATGAGCGCACCGGCCTGCAATGGGGTGGCGTGATGAACACCAGCGCACGCGCCGACCTGGGCTGGGACGATGGCTTCTTCGGCATCTACGGCTACGGTGGCTACGGCTTGCTGACCGGGCACGACGTGAAGCGCAACACCCGCTGGGAAGGTGGCGGCGGCTTCTACCTGCGCCTGATCGACAACGCCGAGCAACGCCTGATGAGCGGCGTCAACTTCACCTCGATGGGGTACGCGGATAACCTGCGCTACTTCACCTTCGGCCAGGGCGGCTATTTCAGCCCGCAGACCTATTTCGCCGTGACCGTGCCGCTCTCGCTCGCAGGGCGCAGCGGCCGGCTGGCCTACAATGTGCGCGGCGCGCTCGGCATGCAGGCCTTTCGCGAGGATGCATCGGACTATTTCCCGACCGATGGGGCGGCCCAGGCCGCCGCCAATGCGACGGTCGCCACGGCCAACGGCAAGGGCCTTACCAACTCCACCTCCGCGGTCTATCCCGGCCAGTCCAAGACCGGCCTGGCCTACAATCTGGTTGGCTCGGTGGAGTACCAGGCAGCCCAGCAGCTGTTTGTCGGTGGCCTGCTCGGTATCGACAACGCGCGCGACTATCGCCAGTGGTATGCCGGCGTCTATGTGCGCTACGCGTTGCAACGCCAGGCCGGGCTGATCGCGTTCCCGCCGGTGGCGCCGCAGTCCGCTGTAGGCCCGGCGCCGTTCTGAGGGGCGCGCAACGGATGAATCAATCAAGTGAAGCGCAGCCAGGCGGCTGCGCAAAGGAAGGCCATCATGGGTGAAGCAAAACAACGGGGCAGCCAGGCAGAGCGCGCCGACCAGGCCCGCGCGCGGCTCGAAGGCATGCGGCCCGCGCAACTGGTGTGCGGCGCGTGCAAGACGGCGTTCAGTACCTTCGATGCCATCGACGCCCCCAACCTGCGCGGCATCGATGCCGTGTTTGGCGGGCAGTGCCCGAACTGCGGCAACGATGTGCTGGTGTTCAAGGGCGAGCCCAACGCCGTGGCGGATGCCATGGTGGCATGGGAGCGGATGATGGGCGCGGATACCAAGCTGGGCTACCAGTCGCGCGACGGCAAGCACGTGCCGTTCGAAGAAGGCAAGTAAGCCAGCTAAGTCAGCTATCCAGCAGTTCCGGCGGCCCCATCTCGAAGCGGCCCCGGCCTGCCGCCTTGGCGCGGTAGAGCAGGGTATCGGCCTGGCGCATCAGTTCCTGGTCCGGCATGGGCGCGCCCTTGTAGAGCGCCACGCCAATGCTCACATCCACATCGGCAAACACGCCGTCGATGAAAAAGCGCCGGCTCACCGAATGCATGATGGCCTGCGCAATGCGCTGCGCATTGGCCGCGCCGCCGATATCCTCCAGCACCACCGCGAACTCGTCGCCGCCCAGGCGCGCCACCGTGTCGCGCTCGCGCACGCAGCGCTGCAGGCGCCGCCCGAAGGCTTGCAGCAACAGGTCGCCGGTGATGTGGCCGTGGAAGTCGTTGACCGCCTTGAAGCGATCCATGTCCAGGTAGAGCAGCGCCATGAGCCGGCCTTCTTCGCGGCTGCGCCCCATGGCGGCCTGCAGCAGCGCCTCGAACGCGCTGCGGTTGAGCAGCTGGGTCAGGTGGTCGAGCCGGGAGATGCGCGATAGCCGCAGGGTCTCCAGCTTGCGCTGGGTCACGTCCTGCACATGTACATGCACGCCCACCACGTGGCCGCCGTCCGCGCTCCACTCGGGGCGCAGATTGGTTTCCAGGCAGTGGTACTCGGGTTCGGTCTCCTCGATCTCGAACGTCGCCGCGGTGCCTGCCAGTGCCTTTATCAGGAATGGCCGGGCGCGCGCGTAGCGGATCTCGCCAATCACCTCGCGCACGGTCATGCCGCGCAGCGCCTTCACGGGGATGCCATAGGTCCGCTCGTAGGCGAGGTTGTTGAAGACATAGCGCTCGTCGGGGCCAACAAAGGCCAGCAGCGCGGGCAGCGTATCGGTGACCGCGCGCAGCTGGCGCTCGCTCAGGTCAAGCTGCTCGCGCCGCTCGCGCACGTCATGCATCAACTGCACGAAGGCACGGGCCAGGTCGCCGATCTCGTCATGCTGCTGTGCCGGCAGTTTTTCGTAGGCAGAGAGGTCGTGCGCGCTGTCGCTTACCACCTGGTGCAGGCGCGTGAGTGGCGCCAGCAGGTAGCGCAGCGTCAGCCAGATCAGCAGGGCCACCACCGCCAGCGACAACAGCGCCAGCGTGAGGAAGCGCCTTTGCATGGCGTGCAGCGGCGCAAAGGCTTCCTGCGCGGGCAGCACCGCTACCAGCTCCCAGCCAGTGCTCTCCATCAGGTAGCGCGAGATCAGCGGCCTGGCGGGCGAGAGAAATTCGATACGGCCGCTGCGCTCGTCGACGCCGCAGGCGTCTCCCAGCGCGCGGGCCGGTTGCGTGGCCTTGGCCGGATCGGGGTGGCGCACATAGACCGGCATCCGCCCTCCCGATACCAGGCAATAGAAGCCGGTGGTGCCGAGCCGGTTGTGGGTGATCTCCACCAGGAAGTTGGCGCTCGACAGGTCGAGCCAGCCGCCCAGCAGGCCGAGGAATTCGCCTTGCTGCGAGACGATGGGCACCGCCATCAGCACGCCGGTCGCGCCATTGAAGCGAGCGCGGATAGGCGGGGTGATCACGGGCTCAAGGGTACGCGCGGCTTCGCGGAAGTAGTCACGGTCAGCGATGTTTATCGGCACGCCATCCTGTGCCAGGACGCGGCCCTGGGCATCGGCCACCATGAACGCATTGAAGGTGCCGGGCACGGGAATCCGCCGCTCCAGCAGGCGGCGCAGCTCGGCGCCGGGGCGGGAGAGCTCGCCGGCCAGTTGCGGCGCCACGTGGGACAGCAGGGTGATGCGGTCCTCCATGGCGGTGTCGAGCTGGTCCGCGGCGAGCTTGACGATGGAATCCTGCTGGTCTTGCAGCGCGGCGCGCAGGTCGTCGTGTGCGTAATAGAGCGATGCCAGCACGATGCCGGTACCAAGCACGGCGGCAAGCGCCGTGGTAATCAGCGCGAGACGCGCCTTCAGGGAAAGCGAAACTTGGGGCATGCGAGCCGGCGGTGTCGTGGGACGGCGCGCGCCTTCTGGACGGCCGGCCCGCATGGTTGCCGGGAGTCGGGCTTCGGCAGGCTTGCGGGCCCGCCAACCCTACCACAAGCGCTAGCCCCGCGCGAGTCCGACAGGCGCGCGCGCGCGCGCCGCGCCCGCCAGCGTGTGGCGCCGCACGTTACGGCGGCACGCCGGGGGTGGGCGAGCCTTTGCCGCCACGGTATAGTGGGCCGTCGCCCGGCGGCGGCAGGGCGAGGCCACCGAGGGCTCCCATCCGCACCCCCAATTCATGAAACTGCCCTCAATTTCGCCAGTCCTGCTGTCCCTGCTGGTCGCCGCGGCCGGCGCTCTGGCGACTGGCGGCGCCTGGCGTAGCATGCATGCACTCGAGCGCGAGGTGGCGCGCGACGATTTCGAGGCGGTGTTCTCGCCGGTCTTCTCCGGCTTGCAACGGCGCCTGCAGGACAACGAGCAACTGCTGCGCGGCACCACCGGGCTGTTCGCCGCCGATCCCGCCCTCACCCGCGAGCAGTGGCGCAACTACCTGTACACCACCCAGCTGGATGACCTGCCGCCCGGCACCCATTCGATCGGCTATGCGCGCCTGACCCCGCCAAGGGAGCTCGACTGGCTGGTCGAGACGATACGCCGCCAGGGCCAGCCCGGCTTCGAGGTGTACCCGCTGGGCCCGCGTGACGTGTATGCGCCCGTGGTATATGTCGAGCCCTTTGCCGGGCGCATCACGCGGGCGCTTGGCTTTGACATCATGTCCGATCCCGTGCGCCGTGCTGCCGCCGAGGCTGCACGCGATAGCGGCGAGGCGCGCCTGAGCGGCGGCGTGGAACTCACGCGCGAGAACGAGACGCAGGCGCCGCAGCGTGGCGCGGTGCTGTACCTGCCGGTGTACGGCAGCGGCCTGCCCCTGAACACCCCCACCCAGCGGCAGCAGGCCGTGACCGGCTATGTCTACACGTCCCTGCGCCTGGGAGACCTGCTGCGCGGGGTCAGCCTGCCAGCGGCTGGCACCTTGTCGCTGCTGCTCTATGAAGGCCGCGACACCAGGCCCAGCGCGCTCCTGGCCGGTGACGCCGAGCCCGTGCCGGCTGGCGCGCCAGCCCCGGCGCCGCTGCTGCAGGCCGAACGCGAGCTGAAC
>NZ_BAAILO010000404.1:131943-141253 GCF_054589115.1 Cupriavidus sp. 8B
GATTCGGCGCATCGCCCGCGGCGCTCCATGCTGACTCTGGCGGGCGGCACGGTGGGCACGCTGTTGCTAGCCTGGATTGTGTTTGGGCTGGCGCGCCAGCGGCGTAGGGCGTGGCAACTCGCGGCGCGGGCGCGCCAGGGCCGGCAGGCGGATGGCGCCTTGCAGCGCGCGGGCCTGGCCAGCGCCACCGATGCCTTCCTGGTGTGCGATGCCGGTGGCCGTGTCCAGATCGCCAGCGCGGCGGCCACTGCGCTGTTCGGCAAGGCGCCGGACCAGTTCGCCGGCACCGCCATCGCCACCTTGCTGCCCGATGCCGCCACGCTGGCCGCGACGGCGCTGGAGGGGCGGCTGGAGAGCCACGCCCGCAGGTCCGACGGCACGACCATTCCCGTGCGCGTGGCCGTGGCGCCGGTGCCCGCCGCCGGGCCCGGCCGGGTGCTGTGGGTGGTGACCGACCTGAGCGCCATCCGCCGTGCCGAGCTTGCCGCCGCCCAGACGGCCGAGCGCAGCGCGCGCGTGCTCGATCACACCGCGCTGTGCGTCATCACCTTTGACCGCAACGGCACGGTGACCGGCATCAACCGCGCCGGCCAGCGCATGCTGTGGTACCAGGCCAGCGAGGTGGCCGGTCGCATGCGCTATCTGGATTTCCTCGATCCCAAGGAGGTCGTGGCACGCGCTGCCGTGCTCACCAACGAGCTGGGCGAGCCGGTGGCCCCCGGCTTGGCCGCCGTGGTCGGCAAGGCCCGGCTCGGGCTGGCCGACGAACAGGAGTGGACCTATGTGCGCAAGGGCGGCTCGCGCCTGCCGGTGCAACTGACGCTGACCGCGCTGCCCGAGGCGCGCGTGTCCGGCGGCACGGGGGACGCGCCCGAGCCGGCCCTCGCTGGCGAGGCCGCCATCGGGGGCCTGGATGCCGGCGGCTATCTCGCCATCGCGCATGACCTGACGGAGCGCAAGCGGGCCGACGAATACATCCGGCACCTTGCGCATCACGACGCCCTCACAGGCCTGCCCAACCGCGCTGAGCTTCATGCACGCACGGAACTGGTGCTGCAGCGCGCGCTGCGCAAGGGCGAGCGCATTGCGCTGCTATTGCTCGATCTCGATCAGTTCAAGCGCATCAACGAATCGCTGGGCCACCACATCGGCGATGAGGTCCTGCGCATCGTGGCCGATCGTCTCAAGGCCGCGGTGCGCCACGCCGACCTGGTCGCCCGCATGGGCGGCGACGAGTTCGTGGTGGTGCTCGACCCCTTGAGCCAGGACAGCGAGGCCGAACTGGTCGCCGCCAAGATCCTGGCCCGCTTGTCGGAAGACCTGCAGCTGGGCAACCAGCGCCTGCGCGTGACGCCCTCGATCGGCATGGTGCTGTGCCCCGACGACGGCGATAACCTTGCCGACCTGCTCAAGAATGCCGATGCTGCCATGTACGCGGCCAAGCGCCGCGGCGGCGCGCAGCTCAGCCGCTTTTCCAGCGAGATGGCCGAGGCGTCGATGGCACGGTTCACCATCGAGGGGCTGCTGCGGCGCGCGCTGGCCACGCAAGCGTTCAAGCTGCGCTACCAGCCCATCGTCGATGCGGCCACGTTGCGCATTACCGGCGTGGAAGCGCTCATTCAATGGGAAACCCCCGAGCGCGGCGTGATCCCGCCGGCAGAGTTCATCCCGATTGCCGAGCAGAGCGGCCTGATCATGCCGCTGGGCGAGTGGATCCTGGCCACGGCCTGCCGCGAGATCCAGCAGTTGCGCAGCGAGCTTGGCGTGGAGCTGGATGTGGCGGTGAACATCTCGCCGCTGCAACTGCGCCAGGAAGGGTTTCCCGCCATGGTCACGCAGTGCCTGGCGGCCGCAGGCCTGCCGGCTTCGAGCCTCACCATCGAGGTGACGGAGGGCATCCTGATCGAGGGCGGCAGCAAGACCATCGACACCTTCGAGCGCGTGCGCGCGCTCGGCGTGGGATTGTCGATCGACGATTTCGGCACGGGTTATTCGGGCCTGGGCTACCTGACGCGGCTGCCGATCGACAAGCTGAAAATCGACAAATCCTTCGTCGACGACGTGGCGCACGAACAACATCACCAGGCCGTGGCGGCCGCCATCATCACCCTTGGCCACCAGCTGCACTTGCAGGTGGTGGCCGAAGGCGTGGAGTCGCCCGCGCAGTTTGCGTTCCTGCGCGAGCACGGCTGCGATGCCGTGCAGGGCTACCTGTTCTGCCAGGCGGTGCCGCTTGCCGGCCTGATGGAGATCTGCGCGGCAGGCGGGGAAGCGGCCATGCAGGCCTACGCGCAACGGGTGCGGGCAGCGCCCTGAGGCGCACCCCCAAAATCCGCCAATACCTGCATCGGGATTCTTTGCCCAACTGCCACACGGCTGGCATGCGCCGCTCCTATGCTGCCCGCTGTTATCAAAGCGCAGAGGGTTGTCCATGCAAGCAGGTGAGTCCGCGCCGGGCCGCGCGTTCCTGGCGGTCGAGCAGGTAGGCAAGCGTTTCGCGGGGGCGGGAGGGTTCCAGGCGCTGGACGGCGTTTCGCTGTCGGTGGCGCAGGGGGAACTGCTGTGCCTGCTGGGTCCTTCGGGTTGCGGCAAAACCACTTTGCTGCGCATCATCGCGGGGCTGGAGCGCGAGGACACGGGCCGTATCCACGCCGGCGGGCGCGAGCTGACCGGCTTGGCGCCGCAGGCGCGCGACTACGGCATCCTGTTCCAGTCCTATGCGCTGTTTCCCAATTTGTCGGTGGCCCAGAATGTGGCCTACGGGCTGCAGGGCCGAGGCATGGGACGCGCGCATCGCGAGGCCCGCGTCGAGGAAATGCTGTTGCTGGTAGGCCTGGCAGGCAGCGAGCGCAAGTTCCCCGGGCAGCTCTCGGGCGGCCAGCAGCAGCGCGTGGCACTGGCGCGCGCGCTGGCGCCGGCCCCATCGCTGCTGCTGCTCGACGAGCCGATGTCGGCACTCGACGCGCGGGTGCGCGAGCATCTGCGGCTGGAGTTGCGTCAGTTGCAGCGGCGCCTGAACGTCACCACCGTCATGGTCACGCATGACCAGGATGAAGCCATGGCGATGGCGGACCGCATCGCCGTGATGGAGGGCGGGCGCATCGCCCAGGTCGGCACGCCCGGCGAGATTTACGGGCGCCCGGCCTCGGCCTTCGTGGCCGAGTTTATCGGCCAGGCCAACTGGCTGGATGGCCGCCTCAGCGGGCGCGATACCTTCAGCGTGGGCGAGCTCGACCTGGCCGTATCCCCGGCCCGTGCCGGCGAGGTAGCCGAGGGCGCGGCCCGGCTGTGCTGCCGCCCGGAAGCCATTCGCCTGCACCCCTTGGAAGGCGAGCCCAACCGCCTGCTGGCGCGCATTGTCGACCAGACCTATCTGGGCAGCCGTTACCGCCTGATGCTGGAGGCCGACCGCCTGCCGGGCCAGACGCTGTTTGCCGATGTGCTGCGCGAGGAGCGCCACCTGCTGCCGGCGCCGGGCAGCCACAAGTTCTGGGTGTCGCTGCCCAGCCAGGCGCTGCAGGTGTTCGCATGACGCGCGCATTGCCCGCGGCCGCAGCGAAGGCCGATAGCGATGCCACCGTCAGTCGCGGGCGTGCCGCCGGCAGCGCGGCGGACCGCATCGCGCATGCCGCACCCGCCGCGATGAAGTGGCTCTGGCTTGCCGGGCTGGCCGTGGCGCTGGTGCTGCCGCTGCTGGCGCTGTTTGGCCAGGCTTGGTTCGACGAAGCCGGGCGTTGGGCCTTGCCCGCGCGCGCGGCCGAGCTTGTCGCCAATCCGAATTTCCTGCCGCTGCTGGGACGCAGCCTGGCCGTCTCGCTGACCGTGGCCGCGCTGGTGGTGCCGCTGGCCTTCGGGTTTGCCTACGCGCTGCAACGCTCCCGCATCGCGTTCAAGCCGCTCTGGCGGGGCATTGCGTTGCTGCCGCTGTTTGCTCCTTCGCTGCTGCCGGGCATCGCGCTGGTCTACCTGTTCGGCAACCAGGGCGTCTTCAAGGGCGCATTTGGCGCCGGCGGCATCTATGGCTTCTGGGGCATCGTGCTGGGCGAGGCCTTCTATACGTTTCCCCATGCGCTGATGGTGCTGATGGCCGCGCTCTCGCTGGCCGACGCGCGCCTGTACGAGGCCGCGCGCGCCATGGGCGCTTCCGCCTGGCGCACCTTCCTCACGGTGACGCTGCCGGGCGCGCGGCATGGCCTGTTTGGCGCGGCCTGCCTGGTGTTCACACTGGTGGTGACGGATTTCGGCGTGCCCAAGGTGGTGGGCGGCGGCTATCCGGTGCTAGCGCTGGAAGCCTACAAGGCCGTGGTGGGGCAACAGCAGTTCGCGCGCGGCGCGCTGATCGGCATGCTGCTGCTGTTGCCGGCGCTACTGACCTTCGGCGTGGATATCGCCATGCAGCGCCGGCAGCGCGCGCAGATGTCGAGCCGCGCCCAGGTCTATGTGCCGGGCCGCGACGTGCTGCGCGACGCTTGCTGCACGCTGGTGGTGATGGTGATCGGCGCCGCCTTGCTGACCATGCTGGCGGCGGCGGTGGGCGCTTCGCTGGTCAAGCTGTGGCCGTACAACCTGCAGCTCACGCTGGCGCATTATGACTTCGACAATATGGATGGCGGCGGCTGGCTGGCCTACCGCAACAGCCTGCGCCTGGCCGCGCTGACCGCGCTGGCCGGCACGCTGGCGATCTTCTTCGGCGCCTGGCTGACCGAGCGCACGCGCGGGCCGGCCTGGCTGCACGGCGTGCTGCGCGCCGGCTTTGTGTTGCCGATGGCGGTGCCCGGCCTGGTGCTCGGGCTGGGCTATGTGTTCTTCTTCAACGCGCCAATCAATCCGCTGCACGCGCTCTACGGCACCATGACGTTGCTGGTGATCTGCAACGTGGCCCACTTCTACACCACTGGCCATCTCACCGCCGCCGCCGCGCTGCGCCAGCTCGATGCCGAGTTCGAGGCAGCCGCGCTGTCGCTTGGCGTGGCGCCGCTGGTCACCTGCTGGCGGGTGACGGTGCCGATCTGCCTGCCCGCGCTGATCGATATCTTCCGCTACCTGTTCGTCTCGGCAATGACCACGGTATCCGCGGTGATCTTCCTCTACAGCCCCGATACCGTGCTGGCCGCGATCTCGGTGCTGAACATGGACGACGCCGGCGACACCGCGCCCGCCGCGGCCATGTCCACGCTGATCCTGCTGACCTCGGCACTGGCCTGCCTGCTGCTGATGGGCGCCGCGCGCGGCTGGCTGCGCCGCACGCAAGCCTGGCGCGCGCCGGCGCCTTGATTCGCCATCGCTCACAAGCCCCGGCGCCACGACACGCGTTTCACGACCCGAATTTCACGACACGCCTTCCAAGGAGAAACCATGACTCACCTGTTCCGCACCGCCACCGCCGTGGCCGCCTTCGCGCTGCTGGCCGGCGCCGCCCATGCCAATACCGTGCTGACGGTTTACACCGCGCTGGAGGCCGACCAGATCGCCGCCTACAAGGCCGCGTTCGAGAAGGCCAACCCGGACATCGAGATCAAGTGGGTGCGCGACTCTACCGGCATCGTGACCGCCAAGCTGCTGGCCGAGAAGGCCGCGCCGCGCGCCGACGTAGTGTGGGGCCTGGCCGGTTCCAGCCTCGCCATCCTCGACAAGGAAGGCATGCTGCAGCCGTACGCGCCGAAGAACCTGGCGGCGGTGGACGCGCAATACCGCGGCGCCGCCAACCCGCCGGCATGGGTCGGCATGGACGTATGGGGCGCGGCAATCTGCTTCAACACCATCGAGGCGCAAAAGCAGGGCCTGCCCAAGCCCACGTCGTGGGCCGACCTGACCAAGCCGGTATACGCCGGCAAGATCGTCATGCCGCATCCGGCGTCGTCGGGCACCGGTTACCTGGACGTCAGCGCCTGGCTGCAGATGATGGGCGAGCAAAAGGGCTGGTCCTACATGGACGCCCTGCACAAGAACATCGGCCTGTATACGCACTCTGGCTCCAAGCCTTGCAAGATGGCGGCACAGGGTGAGTTCCCGATCGGCATTGCGTTCGAGTACCGCGCCATGAAGTCCAAGAAGGAAGGCGCGCCGATCGACATCGTGCTGCCGTCCGAAGGGCTGGGCTGGGACATCGAGGCTACCGCGATCATCAAGGGCACCAAGAACCTGGATGCGGCGCGCAAGCTGGCCGACTTCTCCGCATCGTCCGACGCCATGGCGCTGTACGAAAAGAATTTCGCGGTGCTGGCCATCCCGGGCATCGCCCAGCCGGACCCGCTGCTGCCGGCCGACTACGAGAAGCGCCTGATCAAGAACGACTTCACGTGGGCCAGCGCCAACCGCGACCGCATCCTCGCCGAGTGGAGCAAGCGCTACGAAGGCAAGGCCGAGAAGAAGTAAAACCCGGCGATCAGCGTCAGCCGGCAAGCCCGGGCAAGCGGTGCGCAATCCAGCGTGTGCTGCTTGTCCGGGCGCTTTCATTGACGCAAAGCATGGTGGTCCACGCAGAAACGGGTACGTTATTCGTCGCATGAGGAGTTGCGGCAAAACGACCCCGTTTGGGCGTTTTTGGCAGGCATTGTGCGGGGGAAATGTGAGGGGAGACGAGGGCGTGAATGCGGACGCAAACCGCCCCGATGCGAGCGCCGGGCGCTGCGCATAGGCGGCCGAGCATGGCCGCCGTGCTGGCAATCAGTTGTGGGAAGCTTCCGAGGGATCGTTGCGCGAGTGCAGGCGGCGATACAGGTCGTCCACATGGCTGCGGCTGCTGCGCAACTCTTCCCGCCCACGTTCCGTGATCAGGTAGACGCGCCCGATGCCGTCACGCAGGACGCTTTCCATGTAGCCTTCCATCTGCAAGGCGCGCAGCAAGGGACGGACGGTGCCAATGTCCACCTGGAAGCCGTACTCCATCAGCATCTCGGCGAGCATGGCCACGGTGGCCGGCACCTCGACGGCGAATTGGAGGACGTAAATGCGGGCTAGCAAGCCAAGGAACTGTCGTTTCATGACGGTGCAAACGCGGCATCTCGCATTGTGGTTGACGTTGTTTTATAGTTGTGAACTCTGCGCCGCAAAAAAAGAAGCCGCCACGTGAGTGGCGGCTTGTCGGGAATGCGTCGGAGGGGTCAATTAACTCTGGCGCAGATCAGATTTTAAAATAACTAAACACGACTTGTCACGCAACTAGTGTAGCTGTCCCCTCTTTGGTAGGGTGCCTGCGTGGTGATTCTGCTTAAAAGTGGATAATGATCCGCTCGTTTGCGGCTGTTTCGGGCAGGGAAATGTCCGAAACCAGCTAGCGGCCCCAATGCCGTCGGGGTTTAATCCGGGCACCCCATCCTCGTCTTCCCTCGCCGCCATGAAACCCGCCGACCTGATTCGCCTGCTCAGCCTTGCCGCCATCTGGGGCGCCAGTTTCCTGTTCCTGCGGATCGGCGCACCCGTGCTGGGCCCCCTGACCGCCGCCTTCCTTCGTGTGTTGATCGGCGCGCTCACGCTGGCGGCCTGCCTGATGATGATGCGCATGCGCTTGGACATGCGCGGAAAGTGGCGCCAGGTCATGGCGCTGGGCGTGATCAACTCCGGTATCCCGTTTGCCATGTACTCGTTCGCGGCGCTGTGGCTGCCGGCCGGATACTCCGCGGTGTTCAATGCCATGACGCCGCTGATGGGCGTGCTGATTGGCGCGCTGTGCTTTAGCGAGCGCCTGACGCTGGCCAAGGCCGGCGGGGTTGTGCTCGGCGTTGCCGGCGTGGCGGTGCTGACCCGCACCGGCCCGGTAGCGTTCTCGCCCCAGGTGCTGCTCGGCGCCGCCGCCTGCCTGGTGGCGACTGCCTGCTATGGCTTGGCGGGCTTCCTGGCGCGGCGGTGGATCACTGCGCAGGGCGGCCTGGACAGCCGGCTGGTGGCAACCGGCAGCATGTTTGGCGCCACCCTGTTCCTGCTGCCGTTCAGCGCGGTAGCGCTGCTGCGCGAGAACACGCTGCCGGCCGCAGGGCCGGGCGTGTGGATGGCGATGCTGGGTGTGGGGATGGTCTGCACGGCCATTGCGTACATCCTGTACTACCGCCTGATCGCCGACCTGGGCCCGGTCCGCTCGCTGACCGTGACTTTCCTGATCCCGCCGTTTGGCATCGTCTGGGGCGCCATTTTCCTTGGCGAGCAATTGTCGTGGGCACACGCCGGCGGCGGGGCCCTGATCGGGATGGCGGTCTGGCTGGTGCTGCGCCCCGCCGCCCCGGCTGCGAGCGGGAATGCGGCGGTGCCGGGGCCGGGCCGGCCCTGAAGGCGGAAGGCTCTAGCTTGCCGCGCTTCCCGTGCTTAGCGGAAGCGGTAGGTCACCGCGCCCATGGTAGTCCACTGCTGGCGCCGGTCGGTGATCGGGCTGCTGGCCGCATCGCCCTGCAGCCGGGCAAAGGTCACTGAGGCCAGCGCGGACCAGTTGCGCGAGATCTCGTAGCTGACGATGCCATTCGCGTGCCACTCGCGCAGGCCGGCGCCCACAGCGTGCGTCTGCAGGCCGGAACGCGCGCTCTGCTCTGCCGTGACGCCGAAAAACGTCTGCATGTACTTGCCGTTGGTCCAGGTCAGCCCTGGCCCCAAAGTGAATAGCCACTTACCCGCTGGCAGGCTGAACAGCACATCCCCATTGGCAATCAGGCCCTGGCCCTGGCCCGCGATATCCTGCGCCACATCCGCCGAGAACGTCACGAACGATACCTGTGCCTGTGCGAACGCGCGCGCCCGCATGGTCATGTTGACATCGCCCAGGCCCTTCAGCCGGCTGTCATCCTTGCTCTTGCGCCAGGTCGGGTCGAACTGGAAGTCTGCGCCAATCTGCCAGATATCGTTGTTGATCGCATAGACCCCGAGCAGGTCGAAGCCGCGCGAGAAGAAGCGGCCGCCGTAGTCGATGTCCTGGTAGATGATCGGATAGACGAGCGACTTGCGGGAGCCGGGGAAATCCGGCGCAACGTAAATGCCCGGGCCGGCGGAGATCTTCCAGTTACTGGCGGGAGCGCTGGTGGCCGGGACGTCAGGCGCTGCCCAGGTGGCTGTGGTGCCCAGGGCGAGGGCTAGAGCCAGGAATGCGGGGCGGGGCGCGAAGGGGATGGGCATTTGGACGCGGGGCGGGTTGGGGTGGGGCCGCGCTGCGCGCGGGGGCTAGCGGGGGATTTTAACTGGAGGGGGGATTTGGTGGGGGGATGGGTGGGCGACTGCAGCTTAACGTCAAGGACAACTGCAACTGCAACTGCTTAACGTCAAAGTCAAAGGCAGTTTCACCTCCCCTGCGGGGAGGCGACCTACTTTCTTGTCTCGCCAAGAAAGTAGG
>NZ_BAAILO010000405.1:0-2001 GCF_054589115.1 Cupriavidus sp. 8B
GGCCCTTCGCCTCCTCACCCAATCAACGGCCACTTGCAAGGTACAACGGTCACTCGAACAGCCTCCTCGGCCGGCAAGTTGGCGGCTGATTCAGCCGTTCGTCATCCCCTCGCTCGTCGTCGGCGTGGCCGTTGGGAAAATGTTCGCAAGGGTGGACTGGGTGAGCGATCGTCGCCTCGCTGCCGCGGTCTTCGCTTGTCTGTGCGATGGCATACAGAGCAATCCTGAGGCAGCATCATGGTTGTCTTGGCCGTCTCCATACGAGGAGCGTGACCGTGTCGGATTTCGGGGCCAAGATCGCCTCCCTGATAGTCTTATCCGGTTTGCTGCCGGCAGTTTCCGCCAGTATGGGAAGGCCATCTCTCGTACGGGAGGCGAACCTGCCCCAGTTGAGTGGTGTCGGGAGTTATCCCATGCTCGCCGGGCTTGCGGGTCTCCGTTTTTAGGCGCAGGTGGCCACTGACGCTGGCCCGGATATTCAAGCGCAAGCTTCAGGGGCCCTGAAGAAGGTTCGGGCTATTGCCGATGCTGCCGGTTCGGCAAGAACCAGGGCTTACCTTGCGCAGCCGTTCTCAGTCGCTTACTCTCAATCAGATTTGGGCGTTTCATTTTGTTCCAGACGTATAACCTTGGGAGGGCCGCATGGAAACCCAACCGCAACCAAGTCAGCAGCGCTTTGTCGTCTGTCACCTGAAGGAGGCGGATTTCAAGACCGGAGGCCTGCGCGGATACTCCGCCTATCGGGATCTCGGAGTCGCCGATGCGACAGACGGAATGGCAGAGGCCCATGTGATCCGCATGATTGCTCCCTTCCGCCCCGAACTGAGCATGCGACATCACCACATCCTGCAGTTCCAGATGGTCTACTGCCTGAAGGGCTGGTTCGAGACCGAGTTCGAGGGCGTCGGGCGTCACCGCCTCGTAGCGGGCTCGAGTTGGGTGCAGCCTCCCGGCATACGGCACACCGTCGTGGGCTGGTCGGATGACTGCGAGCTGCTTGAGATCCATATGCCGGCGAAGATCGAGACGGTCAACGATGAATGACACTGTTTGGCGTCCGGCCGATGCGAGCAAGTATTGTGAGGGAATCAACGCTATACATTTTGGAAGAGCCAACGCTTCATAGCGCTGGACCAGCTTTGCAGTTCAAAACCAATTTAGGTATCCACGAACGAATGCCAAGGCGCCGCAATGCGGAACTCGGACGCGCTCCACGGGGTTGTGCTCTGTAACAGGAATGCGGTCAATCTCGAGGAGCCCGGAGCGCTCAACCGGATCATGTTCAACATCATTTCGGCGGTTGACCGCCAGCGTCGGGGGTAAGAGACATGGACCTACACCTCACGGGAAAGTCGGTACTCATCACCGGCGGTACACGCGGCATCGGTTTGGCCTGCGCCAAGGCATTCGTCAGCGAAGGTGCCAAGGTCACCGTCGCCGGCAGTACCCAAGCTTCCGTGGAAGAAGCGCGGCATGAATTGCGGGACAAGGAAGGCATCGGAGTAAAAGCGCTTTGTGCAGATCTGTCGCGCCCCGAGGGACGGCAGGCGCTGGCCGAGCAGCTCCGCGGCGCCGACATCCTCGTCAACAACGCCGGGGCAATCCCCGGCGGGGGATTGACCGCGCTAAGCGACGACCAGTGGCGCAACGCTTGGGATCTCAAGGTGCATGGCTACATCGATACGACGCGGCACGCCCTTCCGGAAATGATGGCGCGCGGTTGGGGCGTCATCGTGAACGTGATCGGCATCGCCGCCAGGATGCCGCGCTATGACTACCTTTGCGGATCGGTCGGTAATGCCGCACTTTCCACGTTCACGCGGGCGGTCGGCGCGTTCGCCACGACGCGGGGCGTACGGGTCGTTGGCGTGAATCCAGGCCCAACAGAGACAGATCGTCTGATCTCGCTCTACAAGGCGCGCGCGCTCCAGAAGTTCGGGGACGAGTCGCGGTGGGAGGAGATGCTCCAGCACCTGCCGTTCGGACGCGCGGCTCGGCCGG
>NZ_BAAILO010000406.1:0-305 GCF_054589115.1 Cupriavidus sp. 8B
ATATCCGCGGCCTTGTCGATGGCCAGGGTACGGACGCCGTAGCGTCCCAGCAGGTTGGCCGCGGTTGCGCCGACCGGACCCAGGCCCACCAGCAGGACGTCGACCTGCTCGGGCAATGTGGTATTCATGAGCGGTTCCTCTACGGGAGGGGGCTCGGCGCGTTCACGCCGGGCAGTTGAAGTCGAGAGGGAACGGAAACCGTCCGAGCAAATCCTGCACGCGCGCCACGTCCGCGGCGGGGCATTGGACGAAGGCGACGGTGCCGCGCCGGATATCCGGTCCCACGCGCACGCTGGCGGCCGTGC
>NZ_BAAILO010000407.1:0-2516 GCF_054589115.1 Cupriavidus sp. 8B
ATTGACCGATACCTGGAACGCGCCCAGTACGCAGTAGTCCAGATGTCCGCCGCGCACCATGGAAAAGGAATCGGCATGATGGAAGAACGCGCCTCCGGGAAGGAGCGTGACCGGTTCCTTTCCTGCATTGATCAGGTCATCGTCCTCATCGCCAGGCGCAGGCGCGGGCCCCATCCCGAGGATGCCGTTTTCGCTGTGAAGAATGATTTCCCGGTGTGGGTCCAGATGATTGGCGACAAGCGTCGGTACGCCAATTCCCAGATTTACGTATGCGCCTTCCGGGATATCTCGCGCAACGCGCTGCGCCATTTCGATCCGTGTAAGCTTTTTCATTTCTGCGATCTCGTCTCTAACTTTTCCGCCCGATTTGCAGGAAATTACGAAACCTGCACCACGCGTTTTACAAAGATTCCTGGGGTAACAACCGCCTCTGGATTCAATGTACCAAGTGGGACGATTTCGCTGACTTGGGCGATCGCAGTCGTCGTCGCGCTGGCCATGATGGGACCAAAATTGCGACCGGACATCCTGTAGGTCAGGTTGCCCCATCGGTCTGCGCGATATGCCTTCACGAGCGCATAATCAGCTTTCAGCGGTAATTCGAAGATGTAGTTCTTGCCCTCTATCTTGCGGGATTCCTTTCCTTCCGCGAGCCTGGTGCCATAGGCTGTTGGGGTATAGAATCCGCCGATTCCGGCGCCTGCAGCCCGCATGCGCTCCGCCAACGTACCTTGTGGAATGACTTCAAGTTCCACTTCTCCCGCCCGATAAGCCGCGTCAAACAGGGTTGCTCCGGCGAGCCGCGGAAACGAACAAATCAGCTTCCTTACACGCTTCTGCCGAATCAATGCACCGAATCCCGAATCGTCGCTTCCAGAGTTGTTGCTGATGATTGTGAGATCGCGCGCACCCTGCGCAACCAGCGCGTCAATCAGTTGCAAGGGAAGGCCTGCTCGCCCGAAGCCGCTGATCATGATGATTGCACCATCCTTGACGTCCTCTAGCGCGGCTTCGCATGTTTCCAGAATCTTGTTGAGCATAAGAACTATCCAAAGGCGACTGATGTGTCTGGCCGCTTGGGTAAATGGCGCTCCAACGACGTCCCTTGCAGTGGTCTTGAACCAGGCCCGGAGCGAGATCTGCTGCGAGGCGCGAAGCTTCGCACCACGTTTGCGCTTTGATAAAAAGCGATCTCGAGGGAGGCGAGCAGCCATAAAGCTGGGAGAGACCGCGGCGACGGCTCGGCCGTTGCCGCGGGCTGTTGAGTATCAGCGTACGAACTGTTTCAGGCGAAACGGGTCCGATCAGCCTTCGCTCGGATCATAGGGCGACGCCCGGTTTTCAAGCTTCCACCTCTTCTCGGCTTCCGTGTCGGGACGAGGTGGGTGAATGCTGTCGATCAACCACAGTTCGCGCGGTGTTTCGCCGACATGCAACTCGAAGTGGTAGCCCCGATCCTGAACGAAGGGTGCAATCGCGGCATTCGCTTTGCGCAGCCAGGACGCCGTCCACTCGACGTCCTTGGAGATGTGCCTGGCGAATTGGTCCAGTCGGATTCTGACGAAATCGCCTCGCGCCTCACCTCCCATGTAGAAGGAGTCTTTCGGCTGTTCATGGAACAGAACGCCTACGTAGAAGCGAGGAATGATGTAGATGTCGGCGATGCGATTTGCCATCTCCTTTTTTTCTTCCGCCGTGTAGGCGCCGACTGGATGATAGATATTCCACAAAGGCATTTTTTGTCTCCATGCTTTAAAGATGCCGCGTTTGTCATGTCAAAACGTCTGATTCTCTTTCGAAAAAGGACGTGACATTAGTAAGGCGGCGATATCGATAGCCGAGGAAGAGGCTATCGGATTAAACCCATGCTTTTCGCAAATGCAGCATTCATAGTGAAGGCGATCCGGCTGCCTATCAGCTTCCTTTGGGTTTCAATGGTAGAGTGCCAACCGGGTCCGTAGTGATCAGTTTTTTATTAACGAATTCCTCGAAACCGGCCATCGACAGCTCCCTCCCGAATCCAGAGTTCTTGACACCGCCAAACGGTAGCTGGGGAATCGTCGAAAACGGTCGATTTACAAACACCATGCCGCTGTCAATACGCGCGGCAATCTGCTCGCCGCGCTCAAGATCGGCGGTCAGGATGGAGCCTCCGAGTCCATATTGCGTATCGTTTGCGAGCCGAATGGCTTCTTCTTCATTTGCAACAACGAAGAAGGAAGCGATAGGGCCGAAGAGCTCTTCCCGATAGATCGGGTCGCTCGTGTTGATGTTGCTAAGTATGGTGGGTTCAATATAGAACCCTTCCCGATCGATGCGATGGCCGCCACACTCGATAGCTGCGCCTGAATCAACTGCGCGCTGGATCTGGTCAAGAAGGTGATCGAGGGCTTTTTCTGACGAAATCGGCCCAAGCGTCATATTCGCGTCCGCAGGGTCGCCAGCCTGCAGGGCGGTCATGGCCTTTTTGAAGCCGCTGAGGAATTCCTCGCCGCGCTGCTTGCCGACAACGATGA
>NZ_BAAILO010000408.1:0-1314 GCF_054589115.1 Cupriavidus sp. 8B
GCCTCTTTTGAATTTCAAGTGGGTGGTATCGTGGGCGGATTCCAGGTAAAGAAGAACACAAGCGATGCACAGCAAACTGTTTGAAGCAGCCCTTGGCATAAGCGACCCGTGGTTCGTGCGGGAAGTCGATTTCAATGCGGAAGCCAAGACGTTGACGATCCAGATTGACTTTGTCGCTGGCAGCCGCTTTTCCCACCCGGAGGTCGCCGGTGGGCACCCGGTTCACGACACGGTGACCAAACGCTATCGGCACCTGAACTTCTTCGAGCACGACTGCTATCTGGAAGTCCGCACGCCACGTGTGAAGCTTCCCGACGGCCGCGTGGCATTGGTCGAGCCGGACTGGGCTGGCAAGCTCTCTGGCTTCACGTTGCTGTTTGAAGCCATGGTGGTGGCGCTTGCGCAGCAGATGCCGTTTTCTGCTGTAGCCAGAACGGTGGGTGAGTCGTGGCATCGCGTGTACGCCATCTGCGAGCGCTATGTCGACCTCGCGCTGGCCGAGCTCGATCTGTCTGGCATCACCGCTGCCGCCGTTGACGAAACGTCCTACAGGCGTGGTCACAACTACCTGACGCTTGTCGCTGATGCCGACGCGCGTAAGGTCGTGTTTGTGACAGAGGGCAAGGATGCGGCCACGGTCGGCCAGTTCGCTGAACATCTGCGCGAACACAACGCTGCGCCTGAGCAGATCGGGGTGGTTAGTATCGACATGTCGCCAGCCTTCATCAAGGGCGTCAGCGAGCATTTGCCCAACGCGCGCATCACCTTCGACAAGTTCCATGTCGTGGCTCACGCTTCGGCAGCCGTGGACAAGACCCGGCGTCTCGAACAGAAGACCGATCCAAGCCTCAAAGGCATGCGCTGGACGCTGCTCAAAGATCGCGACGGCTTGCCAGCCGCACAGCGTGCCGATCTCGACGCGTTGATCGCCAACGTCACGACCAAACGCACTGCCCGTGCCTGGCTGTATCGCGAGCAGTTGCGCGACATCCTCGAGCGCAAGCAGATCAATGTCGTTTCCGCAATGCTCGAGCAGTGGTGCACGAACGTCATGCGATCCAAGGTCGAGCCAATGAAGGAGGTCGCGCGCATGATCCGCAAGCATTTTGACGGCATCGTTGCATGGACCCAAACGCGCCAGACCAATGGCTTCCTGGAGGCCCTCAACGGCCTGTTCCAAGCCGCCAAGCGCAAGGCCCGCGGTTATGTGAGCTTCAACACCATGCGCACCGTGATCTTCCTGATCGCCGGAAAGCTCGACTTCTCCGCGATCAACCCGCATGCCGCATAACCCACTCATTTTTCAAAAGAGCC
>NZ_BAAILO010000409.1:0-670 GCF_054589115.1 Cupriavidus sp. 8B
TCGGCGCTGCTTTCATGGCATTCATGGTTCTGCAGCGCTTTGGTTTCAGCTTCGAGAATCTGATATCTGCCGCAGTCAGGATCCACCCGAAAGGTACCGCCATCATGGGCCCAGGGGGGCTAATCCGAGACCCTGTCTCGGCAATCTCTCTCGGTCTCGCGCTGATATTTGGGACTGCAGGTTTGCCGCACATTCTGATGCGTTTCTTTACCGTCCCCGACGTTAAGGAGGCACGCAAAAGCGTGTTCCACGCAACCGGGATCATGTGCGCGGGCTATGCCATGATCATTGTCATCGGCTTCGGGTCCATCGCTTTGGTCAGTTCCGATCCCGCGTATCACAATGAAGGCGGCGCGCTGGTTGGTGGCGCCAACATGGTTGCTGTTCACCTCGGACATGCGGTCGGCGGGAACATCTTCTTGGGTTTCATCAGCGCTGTAACTTTCTCAACGATCATGGCCGTCGTTGCCGGGCTCACGTTGGCGGGCGCCTCAGCCGTTTCTCACGATCTGTACGCAAACGTGCTGCGCAAAGGTACTGCCACCGACCGGCAGGAACTGTTGGTCTCACGTGCCACGACGGTCGTCCTGGGTGTGCTTGCAATCGTTGTTGGCATCGCCTTTGAGAAGCAAAACATTACGTTCATCGTCAGCCTGGTGTTTTCGATCGC